>NZ_JPON01000001.1:4072500-4335162 GCF_000733935.1 Methylomarinum vadi | reverse complement strand
AAGCGAATCATCGCGACATCGAACTGCATTTTCTGACTCAGCAGCCACCAACCAACGACTATTTCCAGGGTCTGACCCAACCCTATGGAAAGTGCAATCAATGGCGAACCAAACACGTCGACACTCGAGGCAAATGCGCCGACAAAAATGCCGGGAACGACGCATAACCCCTTAAGCAAAAGAACCGCCAAGGCATAGCCATCCGCAGGCCACCACAGCACAACCGGACCATGATGAGCCGCAAAAAACAGATCGGATTTAGCGAGCAGCCAGTAAATACCCGCGACCGCTAAATTACCTAAAAGAGAACGCAAGCGAAACGATGCCAATAATATTCGGTCCGGGTGAGAGTGACTAATTGGTTTAAATTTATAACACGCGCCCCTCTCCCACGCCTGGAAAATTTTCCACGATTTCAAAAAAAATTTCAAGCCACTAATTTATGGAGGGAAAATGCATGCTCGTAGTTTTCTGAACTATAGATTCATAGCCAAGAATTTAACGGCAACCGATGTAAAATGATATTAAATAGTCTGAAATAATTTATTTCGGGCCGTTTCGATTCGGCAAATCATCAACCGGTAGATCCCTAGCTTTTGCTGGCAAACACATTTAACTGCCAGTGAGGGGAAAAGAGGAAGGGCGAGCTTTGGAGGATAATCCGGCGGCATCCCACCGCCGGAATTGTCGCGAGAAGCGGCCAAGAGTGAATTAGCGATAGCTGTTTAGCTCTTGGCCACTCGCGAGTTCGGTATAAAAACTTCGTTATTCAACCGCGCCGAGTCCGGTTTGGTAAGCAAAATAAGCGGAAATGTCATGCAAGTCTTCCTCGGACAGACCGTTCAACATCGATTGCATAACCGGATTATTGCGTTTACCTGTCTGGTAATCCTTCATGACCTTGACTAAATAATTGCCGTATTGGCCGGCCAGGATAGGAATATTACCGCCATCTTTCAGCTTATTGGTATGACAGCTGGTGCAGCTTGCCGCCAATTTCTTGCCCTTGGCAGGATCACCGTCGGCAACCGCTTTCGTTTGTTTACCGACAGATTTTTCAGTATAAGCGGCGATATTTTCAATCGTTTTATCGCTCAAATCATAGGAATTGGCCTTCATCGTGCCATGCGGACGAGCTTGTTCCCGGTACGCCTTTAACGCCGCCACCACATACTCGGCACGTTGACCGCCGATTTTTGGCACATAATAGGTCGGATAAACATTGCTATAGCCTGGAATGCTGTGGCAACCACGGCAGGTTTCGAACGCCGCTTTTCCTGCTTCGATATCGGCAGCCAGTACATTGTGAGCGCCAGACCATGCCAGCAAGCCGCAAACGAATGCGATAATTGATTTTTTCATTAGTTCTAAAATCCGGTTGAGAGAAAATTTAAGGTTTTAAAGTTGTACCAACCGGGGCCGGGCTAGTCGAGCGCCTATATTACTAAATGCTAAAAGGCCATGCAAAAACGGAATTGGATATCGCCCTGAAAATCGGAAAATATGAGATTGAGCAACCGGTCAGAACAATAAGACTTACTTAAGCCGTAAAAGTCAATCGCTTGCATCATGCTCCATCTTCACTGCGGGAATTACGGATTCAACCGGCATTGTCTTTGCGACTCTCCTTACCGTCCGGCGTCTCATCCTGTCCCTGCCGCTCGTCGACCAGCGTTTCCCAACCACCGCCGAGCGCCTTATACAAGGCGACTAACGAGGTCGCCACGGCGGTTTCGCTTTGCGCCAGACGTTCTTGGTCCTGCAGTAAACGCGCTTCGGCATCCAGAACCGTCAGAAAATCGCTGACGCCCTCATCGTAGCGCAGATGTGCCAGTTTCCTGGCCTGGAGACTGGCGGCCTCTGCCGCCGCCAAAGCATTTCGTCTAAGCCGTTCCCGATTGTAATTGACCAGTGCGTTTTCGGTTTCCTCCAGCGCGTTCAGCACCGTTTGCCGATAAGCGGCAAGGTCGGCTTCGGCATGAGCGTCGGCGGCCTTGATACGGGCGTAGACGCGGCCAAATCCAAAGCCGCCCAACTGATCCTTGGACGCCGAATAGGTATCGGAACGGCGCCACCCAAACCGGAAAAGGTCGAGGCTTCAAGGCGATGCTGCCGACAAAGGTGACTCGGGAAATAAATCGGCGGGTCGCGACGCCGATTTGCGCCGGGAAGCCGCCAAGGTGCGCTCGCGATACGGATATCGGGACGCCGCGCAACAAATCTCCGGACGGCCGATATGAATCGTGGCGGCAATCTTGGTAACGGGCCGACGCGGAAAGCTCCTTGTTGAGAGCGCCCGGCACCTGCCCGGTCAATACGCTCAACCTATGGATGGCCCGTTGTATCGCTCCTGCCAGCGGCGGAATGCCAGCCCTGGTGGCTTCGAGCTGGGCTAAGGCACGGGAGTATCGAGATCGGTGCCGCGGCCGCTCTCGACTCTGGCCGGGTATCTCTAAAGTTTCGCTCTGTATCGCGACGTTTTGCTCGCCACGGCCAACTGTTCTCGCAAAGCCGCGCAATTCAAAATAATTGCGCGCCACCTCGGCGATCAGGCTGATAACAAATCGCGCAACGAGCTTCTGCGCGTCAACGCCATCGTTGCTGGCTTCGACGTTGCGCCGCACCCGGCCGAACAAATCGATTTCCCAAAACGGCGTCGAACCCGACATTGTAAAGTTTCAATTCGCGCGGCACGAAGGAACGGTTGTTCAAGGAACCCTTACTGCGTTTTTGCTCGTTATAACTCCCTTGGCCGTTATTATCGGCGCCAATTCCAATCCGGCTTCCAAATAAAGCGCGCGGGCTTCCTTAAATTCGCCTCTGCCCTCTGCAGGTCATAGTTGTGTGCGCGGCGCGATCGACCAGGCCCATCAACGTCTCGTCATCGAACATTTCCACCAGTCGTGTTCAATGCTTCGTTCGGAAAATTCGCCGGCGGAGGACTGGGCAAAGCTAGCCGGTAATTCCGTTTCCGGTTTCTTGTAATCGGGGCGACGGCGCAAGCGTTCAGTAAGGCAAGAGAACAGAACGCCATCGACGTCAACCCGCCCGCTCCCAGACAAAGTTAAACCGTAATCTTATAATGTTAAATGCACTCATGACTCGTATCGCTTGCTGAAGGTTGTGAAGATCGGCCTGCAATATCGCCTTCCGGGGCGAACCAGCGCTGCACCAGTCCTTGCACTGCAACGTAAAACACGGTGTCAATAACAGCCGAACAGCGTGACGCCCAACATGCCGCTAAACACCGCGGTACCCAACACATGACGAGCCTCGGCGCCGGCGCCTTGCGCCAACACTAACGGCAATACCCCCATAATGAAGGAAAACGACGTCATCAGGATCGGACGCAGGCGGATGCGCGAAGCCTCCCGAACGGCGGCGTAACGATCGAGGCCTTTTTCCTGGCGCTGCTTGCGAACTCGACGATCAAGATCGCATTCTTGCTGGCAA
Source organism: Methylomarinum vadi (assembly GCF_000733935.1). Taxonomy (NCBI): domain Bacteria; kingdom Pseudomonadati; phylum Pseudomonadota; class Gammaproteobacteria; order Methylococcales; family Methylococcaceae; genus Methylomarinum; species Methylomarinum vadi. The sequence goes on along the minus strand of NZ_JPON01000001.1, from coordinate 4,331,709 downwards.
GCGCCACCAGAACGATGAAACCGATCTGAGTAAAGATATCGTTGTCCAGGCCGCTGAGCCAAATGCCGACCATCGACGACAGAATGCACATCGGCACGATCAGAATCACGGCCAAAGGCAACGACCAGCTTTCATACTGGCCGCGAGCACCAGGAATACGAAAATGACGCTCAACGGAAATACCAACATGGCGACGTTGCCGCCAATACTTGTTGCAGACTCAGTTCGGTCCACTCGTAACCGAAACCGGCGGTAATTCCTCGTCCAACAGTCGCCCCATGATTTCGATGGCGTCCCCCGAACTGGTGCCGGGCAATGTGGCGCCGTTGATTTCCGCCGCCGGGTACATGTTATAGCGGGTTATTTTGTCCGGCCCCTTGATTTCCCTGGCTTCCAATAATGAGCCTAGCGGCACCATTGCGCCGGCACCATTGCGGGTCTTCAATTCGGCGATGTCCTCGGGATACATGCGAAACTCGGCATCGGCTTGCGCAACCACCTGGTAGGTGCGGCCGAAACGGTTAAAGTCGTTGACATACAGCGAGCCCAGATAGATTTGCAACGTATCGAAGACGTCGCTCAGGGAAACGCCCATCGATTTGACCATATCCCGATCGACATCCAGATAAAGCTGCGGCACATCGTTGCGAAACGTCGTGAACAAGTGGGTCAGCCCGGGTTGTTGGTTACCCTTGGCGATCATGTCAGCATTGACGCGCTGCAATTCCTGTAAACCGACGTTGGCGCGGTCTTGAATCTGCAGCTTGAAACCGCCGACCGAACTCATGCCGCGCACCGGCGGAGGCGCGAACACGGCGATATAGGCATCCGGGATTTGCGCCAGCCGTTGTTGCAACTGCTGGATCACCTGATCGGCCTGCATTTCGGGATGGCCGGCGCGGTTGGCGAAACTGTCCAGGCGGGCGAACATCGTCGCCACATTCGATTGATTGGAACCGCTCAACAGCGACCAGCCGGCATAGGCGACGACATTGGCGACGCCCGGTGTGTTTTTGATTATGCTCGAGGCTTGCTGCACCACTTCCTTGCTGCGGCTCAACGAAGCGGCATCGGGCAATTGCGCATACAAAATCAAGTAGCCTTGATCCTGTTGCGGAATGAAGCCGGTCGGCACTTTACTGAAAGCTAGCAAGTTAAAACCATTCAGGGCTACGTAAAGCACCAGCACGATGGCCGTCATCCGAATCAGGCGGCCGACCAATTTGGAATAGCCTTTGCTGAAGCGGGCAAAAAAGCGGTTAAAGGCGTCGAAAAACCAGCCGAACATTCTTTCCAATAAACGGGAGAAAATATCCTTGTTACCATGGGCCCGATCCAGCAATAACGCGCATAAGGCCGGGCTCAAGGTCAAGGAATTGAAACTCGAGATCAGCGTCGAGACGGAGATGGTCAAGGCGAATTGTTTGTAGAAAGCACCGGAAACGCCGGTAATGAACACGGTAGGCACGAACACCGCGACCAACACCAATGTCGTCGCGATGATCGGTCCGACCACTTCGGACATCGCCAGACGGGTGGCCTCGCGCGCCTTCATACCTTCGCCGATATGGCGCTCGACGTTTTCGACCACAACGATGGCGTCGTCGACGACGATACCGATCGCCAGCACCAACCCGAACAACGACAGAGTGTTCAACGAAACACCCAAGGCTTGCATCACCGCGAAGGTGCCGATCAGCGACACCGGCACCGCCAACAACGGAATGACCGCCGCGCGCCAATTCTGCAAGAAGATGACCACGACCAGCACTACCAACAGTAACGCCTCGAACAAAGTCTTGACGACGGCTTCGATAGACTGGTCGACGAAGACGACGGTATCGTAAACCAACAAGTAATCGAGGCCTTCGGGGAAATGGGTCTTCAGTTTGTCCATCGCCGCCAACACCGCCTCCTTCGTTTCCAGGGCATTCGAGCCGGGCAATTGGAAGATGGCCAAACCAATCATCGATTCGCCGTTCAGAAACAATTCGGAGTTGTAATCCTTGGCCCCAGTTCGATGCGGGCCACATCCTTGAGCCGGGTAATTTCTCCGCCCGCACCCTCCTTGATGACGATATCGGCGAATTGCTCGGCCTCCATCAGCCGTCCCAACGTACTGACCGTATATTGGAAATCGGCCGGATGCGGTGCCGGCTCCTGTCCGATCACGCCGGCCGCGACCTGAATGTTTTGCTCGCGGATAGCCTCGACGACATCGCCGGCGGTCATATTACGCGCCGCCAGTTTATCCGGATTGAGCCACAGGCGCATGCTGTAATCGCGCGCACCGAACACGACGATTTCGCCGACGCCGGGCAGGCGCGCCAGCGTATCCTTGATCTGCAACAACGCGTAATTGCTCAGATAAACGCTGTCGTAGCGTTTGTCGGGCGATACCAGACCGACCACCAGACTGAGGTCGGGGCTTCTTTTCTTGACGCTGATACCCTGTCGGGTGACTTCTTCGGGCAATTTGGGCTCGGCCAATGCCACGCGGTTCTGCACCAATACCTGGGCCTTGTCCAGGTCGGTGCCCGGCTTGAAGGTGATGGTCAAAGCCATGTTGCCGCTGTTGGTCGATTGCGACGACATATACAACATGTCCTCGACGCCGTTCACCTCCTGCTCGATCGGCGTCGCCACGGTTTCGGCGACGACCTTGGCATTGGCGCCGGGATAGGTTGTGTTGACAACGACGGTGGGCGGAGCGATTTCAGGATATTGGGCAACCGGCAGCGCGAACAACGCCAAAGCGCCGACCAGGACGATGATAATGGACAGAACCGAAGCGAAGATCGGACGGTCGATGAAAAAATGCGTGAATCGGTCCATGGCTTATTGTTCTCCGCCCACGGTGATTTGTTCGGGACTCACCTTGACGCCGGGCCTGATCTTTTGCAGCCCCTCGATTACGACCCGGTCCTGACCGGTCAATCCTTCCTTGATGACGCGCAAGTTACCGACATGGGCGCCGGGAGTAATCCTGCGGTATTCGGCCTTGTCCTCCTGGTTCAGCACCCAAACGAAGCGTTGCGCCTGATCGGTGGCGAGCGCGCGGTCCGGCAGCAACAAGGCGTTATAAGGCTCACTGGCGCGGATGCGCATACGGGCGAAAAAACCAGGACTCAGTAATTCGTCGGCATTGGCGAACACTCCACGCAGCTTGACGGTCCCCGTTTCGGGATCGGCGCTGGGAGCGATATAATCGATTCTGCCATGATGAGGGAACCCTTCCTCGTCGGCCACCTCCAATTGCGCCTCGACACCTTCCAGGGACGGTCCATGCTGGCGTTTGTAACGCAAGATCGAACGTTCATCGGCATCGACGTAAACATAGAGCGGATCGGTGGAAACGATCGTGGTCAACAGGGTGGCCTCGCCGCCGCCATTGACCAGGTTGCCTTGGGTGATCAGTTCTCGCCCGACCCGGCCGTCTATTGGCGCCAGTATTTCACAGTATTGCAGATTTAAACGCGCCGCATAAACGCTGGCCTCGGCTGCGCGCACCGCGGCGACCGCCTCGCGATAGCCTTTATTGCGGCTGTCGTATTCCTCGCCGGAAATCGCCTTCGCCTTCAACAAGCCTTCGGCCCGGGCCAGGTCGTTTTTCGCCAATTCTCGTTTCGTTTGGGTTCGTTCCAATTCGGCTTGCGTCAGATTCAATTGCGCCTGGAATGGCTTTGGGTCGATCAAAAACAACAGGTCGCCTTTTTTCACTTTCTGACCGGCAACGAAATTGATTTTCTCCAGGTATCCGCTGACCCTCGCCCTGACTTCGACCGAATCGACCGCCTCGATGCGGCCGGTGAATTCATCCCATTCGCTGACCTCGCGGCGCAACGGATAAGCGACTTTTACCTTGGGGGGCGGACCTTGCTGCGCCTCCGGTTTCTGATCGTTGCCGCCACAACCGGTCAATAGCACGAGCGGGAACAATGCCCAAAAAATAAAAGGAACCACCATTCGGTCCCCGTTAATACCTTGAAAATAAGGGAGAATGATGGAACCTTTCAGTTTTTTGGTCCTTAATGGATAGATATGTTGTTTCATCCCATGAACGCCTCGGTCGCGGCAAGTTTTTAAATGGTAATTTATATTACCGTTTAATTTAGGTATCATTCTTCTCTATGTCAATCAATTTCAATAATGTTCAGCATGATTAAATGCGGACGCCCTCCAAAAGGGCAGGAATCTCAGAGCCGCGAACGGGTGCTAGACAGCGCCTTGCAGTTATTTTTGGAGCACGGCTACGGTAATCTCAGTATGGAAACGGTTGCCCGCGAAGCCCATGTTTCCATGCGCACGATTTATTCTCATTTCGGCAACAAGGCGGGCTTGTTCGGTGCCGTGATCAGACGGTGTAGCGATCAATTTGTCGACAGCCTACCCGAAATTGGCGAACCACGAGAAGCCTTACTGGCGTTTGCGCGGCAATTTATCAGCCGCATTACGCAACCGGATGCGGTGCGCATCCGTACGATACTGACTGGCGAATCGTTGCGCTTCCCGGAGTTAGCGTCTCAATTTTATGAACAGGGACCACAAAGAACACTGGATAGACTAACGAATAAGGTTAGATTGTAATCGCGGAGCGAGCCACAATCTGAACCGTTTGTTGGACAAGCCCGGTATTCGGAGGGAGCGTTATATAAGAAAATAGCTTTTCGAAGGATTGGGGGATGTGTTGGCCCATTTCAAGCGTTGACGTCGATAAACGGGCTGAAATGGGCGTGATGCTGATCATCACACCCGGAATTTCGGATTTTAGCGGCATTTTGCCCTGAATTCAGACCGAACGAAAGCCTCGGTGCTAAAATGCCCGATGATCGGTTTGGGTCAGTGAGAAATGCCGCTTACATAACCGGTTTTGCCTCTACGCTTTGGTCGAATTCAATGCCATGACAGCCGAAGAACCGAGAATGCGCGTTTTGATAATCTGCAGGGTTCCACCACAACATGGGCATTGGAGTTTCGGGCGGGGCCTGAGCCAAGCGATAGCACGATTGGGATTGACGCCGAGCAAGACTTGCAGCAGACGAATCAGCCGTTTGCTGTTGGGGTGCAAAAAGCCGAAGTTGCGAGTCCGCCTAAAGCCTTTGGGCAGAACATGGCGGAGCATCAGCCACAGAAACTTCACGCCGGGTAGTGTTCGAGTCTGCCACTTTTTGGTTTTGCTGTCCTGGTAACGGAAGGTTACTTGGCCATCTCGGCAGGCAATAATGTCCTTTTCCTGGATAACGCCCTTATAGAGATAACGTCCCAGATAAACCAAGGCTTTATCGCCGCGTCCGACCGACTTGACGTCAACGACCCATTGTTGCGGATAGTAGTCAGGCAATGTCAAACCGGCCTGCGAGATCGCTTCAAGCAATTTGGCCCGAAACACTTTGGCCACTGCCTTGTGATTGAACAAATAGCCTTTCCGGCCCTTTTTACCCTGTTTGGTGCGCCACAGTCGTTTATCAGGATCGATGGCGGCCGCCGGCATCACCAAGTGTACATGCGGATGGTAATCCAATCGGCGGGAATGGGTATGCAACACAGCAATAGCACCGGCATTGCCCTGAAGCTGTTGATCGTTGCGGGTGAAGGTGTTGACGGTATCCCAACTACAGCGGATCAGCAGATCATACAACGTACGTTGCTGTTGCCAGGCCAACGGCCTGAGTTCTTTGGGCAAAGTAAACGTCAGCAAAAAATATTCGGCCGGCACCTGCTTCTGCAACTGCCTTTCCAGCCATTGTTGCGATTCGTGCGACTGGCAATGCGGGCAGCTGCGATGGCCGCAGGAATGCGGCACCAAGCGTTGCCGATCGCAATCATCGCATTGCGCCAACATCACAGGGCCTTGCGACGTGCGGCAGTGTTTCATCGCGGCCAGCGCCTGACGCTGACTGGGTGACAAGCGACCCTGGTAAGCGACCAGAAACTCGGCTTCGAAGGTTTGGATGATGGCGGAAAGCAAGATCATTTGACCGCCCCCCAGTCGATGTCGAAGCCATTCATTAAGGCATTAATCAACTGGCCGGTATTTTGATTCGTGCCGTCGGTCAGGTGAGTATAGCGGGCAGTGGTGAGGATACTGTGGTGACCGAGGATTTTCTGCACTTCCAGTAGATCGACGCCCGCTTCAATCAAATGTGTGGCATAGCTATGCCGCAGACAGTGCGGGGTAATCTTTTTTTTAAACCGCAGTCTTGCGCGACTTGGCGCAGAGCCTTTTGCACGCCACCGCGATCCAAAGGGCTCTGCGCGCGCTGCGCGCCCTTCAAACCGCCATGGCGATTGGGAAACAACATGACCGGATGCCGGTGAACTTGCCAGAAGCGGCGTAGCAAATCCAGGGTGGCAGCCGGCAACGGCACCAGTCTATCCTTATTGCCCTTGGCATCTCGGATATGCACGCGTTGGCGACCGGCATCGATATCCCCAACCTCAAGACGCAATCCCTCGCCGAGGCGCAAACCTAGACTGTAGAGCGTGAAAAAGAACACCCGGTAACTGAGAATACGCGTGGACTGGAAGATACACCGCGCCTCGTCGACAGTGACGATATCCGGCAAACGTTGCGCCTTCGGCGGCTTGACCAACTGCGGCGCGACCCAAGGCTTGCGCAGTACATGGGTGTAATAAAACTTGAGACCGTACAGGTCCAACTTGACCGCACTCCAAGAATGCGACTCCAGCAAATCGGTGAAATAATCGGTCAGTTGCTGTTCGGTCAACGCATTGATGTCTTCGTTGAAATACTGGCCGATACGTCGAATCGCACGGGCATAGGCCTCGATCGTCTTGGGCTGCAACCCTTTAAGTTTGAGGTGTTTCAGATGGCTTTGATAGTTTTGCTTGAAATGGGATTCGAATGATGTTGTCATTGTCGCGTAACCTCATGATTCGTCATGGAATAATCCCTCTTAAAAGAGGGCGTGAGATTACATTTTATAAATTACCGGCTACTGCCGCTTTTCTCCGCGTTAGCGGCTTCGTCCAACGGCGTTTTTTAGCAAACATCAACGAACGGGCTATTTTGTCGAGCTTAATCCACAACGCCTGGCCGACCATTTCCTCAGTTGTCTACGTAATGAACGCTTCCATAAACTTCAGCTCGGTCTAGCTCCAATACCCAATGAAGACGAGATCGAGGACTGGGTACAGCAGGCGGTGGAATTGTTTCTCAACGGTAGCGTGGCGCCGAACCGCAAACAGCAAACCATAACTAACAATTAAACTTAGCTGCGTGTTTGTGGTAGCGTTATAAAGTTGCCACCTAGCTAGGAGGAATTTCTAGGAGTTGACCGGCAATCGCGGACAAATTTTCTTTACCGCTTACGTGTAGAAAACTTTATTTTTCCATTGGCAGACCGGCCTCGCGCCAGGCCGACATATGTCCGGCCAGATAAACGACATGTTGATATCCGGCCAAGCTGAAAGCCAGTTTGGCCACCCCCGCCCTGGGCCCGTGTTCGCAATACAGCACCAATAGCCGTTCCTTATTCACTTTAACCAATCGTTGCGTGGTAAAGGCCGTCCAAAAAGGGACATGAAGCGCGCCCGGCACATGTCCGGCTTGATATTCCCTTTGCGAGCGCACATCGACGACCACGGGCGACGCCGATCGATTAATCATTTGTAGCAATTTCTGTTGCGACAGGTAACCTTGCCCGGACGCTTCACACCCCGCCAAAAACATCACCGCCAGCAAAATACGTCGGAATTTCTTCATCTACCGACTTCCCTTATTTCAAGTTCAGAGGCCTCGACAGGCCGGCCGAAGAAATAGCCTTGAAAATGAACGCAACCCTTGGCTAGCAGATAATCCATCTGCGCTTGGTTTTCCACCCCTTCGGCAATGACATTCAATTCCAGGTTATGCGCCATGTTAATGATGGTTTCGACGATCACGGCATCGTTCGGATCACTGACGATGTCTCTGACGAAATTCTGGTCGATTTTTAGCTGGCTTATCGGCAATTGCTTCAAATAAGACAAGGAGGAATAACCCGTGCCAAAGTCGTCGATCGAGATACCGACTCCCATTCTTTTCAGAGCCTGCATTTTATCGACCGTATCTTCAATATTGTCGATAACGACGCCCTCGGTCAGTTCGATCATCAATCGACTGGCCTCTATTCCAGTTTCCACCAGGATATTTTCGACTTGTTCGACAAAATCGGGCTGACGAAACTGGCGCGAGCTCACGTTGACGGCGACATGGCCGATATAGCGGTTTTCATTGTCCCAAAAGTTAATTTGCCGGCAGGCCTCATTGAGCACCCATGACCCGATCGGCAAAATCAACTGGGTTTCTTCCGCGACTGGAATGAAATCGGCGGGCGATATCATGCCTTTTTCGGGATTTCGCCAGCGAATTAAGGCTTCCACACTGACGATCCGGCCGTCGCGGTCGACCTGGGGTTGATAAAACAATGCGAAATGGCCGTCGAGCAACGCCTCGCGCATTTCTTTTTCCAGAATCAAACGCTGGTCGGCAAGTTTTTGCATACTGGGGCGAAAGAAACTAATGCTGTTACGGCCCATTTCCTTGGCCCGGTACATGGCGGTATCGGCCTGCTGAATGACGGCTTCGGGCTGTTCGGTGATATCGGGATAAATGGAAACACCGATGCTGGTGGTGAAATGGTGGGAACTGCCGCGTAGCATAAAAGGTTGATTGATAACATCGCGAATTTTTTCCGCCAGTATCGCGGCATGGTCGGTCGCTTGTTCCAAGCTTTTCCCCTGACCTGCCACCAGCACGATAAATTCATCCCCGCCCAAGCGACAGGCGGTATCTTCCTCCCGCAGCAGCGTGCTAATACGTTGAGCGACTTGAATCAAAAGCTCATCGCCGACCTGATGCCCCAGGGAATCGTTGAGTCGCTTGAAATGATCGAGATCCAGAAAAAACAAGGCGCCGAAATGGCGATGCCTCTTGGCGGCTACGATTTCATGTTGCAGCCTATCTAGCAACAAGCGGCGATTGGGCAAACCGGTCAAGGGGTCATAAAATGCCAGGTCGTGAATTTCCTTTTCCGCCGCTTTTTTTTCGGTAATATCGGAAAAAATAGCGACATAGTGGCTGACGACGTCACGATCATTCTCGACCGCCGTCACCATCAACCATTCGGGATAAATTTCGCCATTCTTGCGCCGATTCCAGATTTCCCCTTGCCACCGTCCTTCCTTACGCAACGTCTTGAACATCTGCCGATAAAAGCCTACGGAATATTGATTGGAGGACAACATTCTGGGATTTTGCCCGACCGCTTCCGTTTCACTGTAACCGGTAATCTTAGTGAAAGCGTCGTTGACCCTCAGAATAGTACCTTTATGGTCGGTGACCATGATCGCCTCTTGCGACTGAAACGTCGTCGCGGCAATACGCAATTCACTTTCGTTATTTTTCTGTTCGATGGCAATAGCCGATAATTGCGCCATTCGTTTAATGAATTTGATGTCCTCTCGCGTCGGGCTATGGGGTTTATGGTAATAAATCGCGAAAGTGCCCAACACGGTATTTTTCGAGGAAATGATGGGTTCGGACCAGCAGGCTCGCAATTCCGTCTGCAACATCAAACTACGAAAGCCTTGCCAAAAAGGGTGGCTCAATATATCTTCGACGATGACCGTCTCTTTTCTAAACGCCGCGGTACCGCAGGAGCCAATCCCTTCGCCGATGCCAATACCCTCGATGGCCTTCGTATAAAAAGCGGGTAAATTTGGCGAGGCGCCATTACACAAACGATGTTTATCGGCATCGAGCAACAAAATCGAGCACAACATGCCTTCTTGCTGCTTTTCCGCGTCCAAGGCAATCCGTTGCAAAATATTTTCCAAACTGTCTCCTTGGGCCAATTGCTCCAACACCCTATTGCGGCTACTCTGCTCGATCTGCAGCTTTTGCCGTTTGACTATTTCCTGGTTCAGATGGCGGTTGACGTTTTCCAGGTCATGGGTCTTGATTCTGACTAATTCCTCGACTCTCGCGGCCCTGCCCGTCAACAGCATCAGTCCCATGCCAATCAGACTGGTCAAGACCAACCCTGCCAACAACAACCACCACGTCGCCCAAGTCTGTTGGCTGGCATAAAACTGTTGCGATGGGCGATAGCTTACTTGCCACCGTCTTCCCGCCAGCCTTATCGACAACGATTGTTCATGTTCGGAAAAAGACAACCGGTCATCGTCATCGGCTTCAGGGGATTTATACAAAAGCAAGCCATCATCGCTGATGATCAAGTTCAAATGGACATCGGCGGCATATTTGACCGCTTCCTTGACCAATTCATCGACGCTGAAAACACTCGCCACCATCCCCTGAAATGCCTGTCTTCGCTGCTCTACCGTATCCAGCGGAACATTCTTTTCATAGACCGGCGAATACAAAATGACGCCGAATTGTTCGGCCGGCAGCTGCAACAGATGAATGCCTTGGGTTGCCAGCGTTTTACCGGAATCGATGATCCGGTAAAGCAACGCATGGGACTCCAGTCTCGAGGCAACATCGAACCCTACGACTTTTCCGTTTTGTCGATGGGGTTCGGCATAGACAATCGGGAAATATATTTGGCGCCGCGCAGCCTTGACTGAGACGTTATTTTCATCGACTTCGGTGATGATAATGTTTTGTTTTCGTTCCAGACGCGCACGGTCGTCACCCTTGATTTTCGGTATCCATTCCAAGGCCAAAATACTCGACAAGCGATTGACCAGCGGCAAGCTAAATCGATGAAATACTTCGTGATCGACTTTTTCCGAACTATCGAACAAGGCTTTCAAAGTTCGATTGACCGTGAGATGATCCCTGATTTCATTTTCGATCGTGCTGTTTAACCGGGAAACCTGCCGCTGAAACTCGGCCGTAACTCTATCCTTCTCCAGCTGTTGGCTGTATCTGAAAACAGCGACTACCATGATTAATAAAACCAACAACGGATAAGCGATGAAAGCACGGCGAGGCTTCCAAAAACTGTCCGGTTTACCGGCGAATAACAAAATAAAAGGCGTGAAAATCAATACGCCGATCGTATCGCCGACCCACCAAGTCCCCCAACTTACCCAGAAATCATCGGCCGCGATGACCTTTCTGGAATACAGAAGAGTGATACCGACAGAAGCCGATAACATGCAGCTAACCGGTCCGCCCAGTAGTAAAAAAGTGAGAATATTCTTGTCTTCGATCAAAGGGTCATGCTCGCCGACAAAACGTTTGATCAATGCGTTACCGATAAATCCCTGCATACAAGATGCCAGAGCGATCACCACCGCAACGCTCAGAGAGACGATTACCGTAACGGCACTTGACGAATCCATAAACGAATAGAGTTGAGCCGCCAAGGCACCTAAAAAAATGCCGGGAAAAACCCTGCCCCCGTGTAATAAAAAACCGGCCAGGGCAACGCCAGCGGCCGGCCAAACCGGACTGGCATTGCTCGGAGGCGTTGCCAACAACATACCGAGATAACCGCCGATGAAATAGCCGCACGCATAAATCAAATTAAATGATAGGGTTCCTAAACGGAGCTGCATGCCTTTTTTTGAAGAATGATGGCTGTACTGAATGTTTAATCGTCGCCAGGCAAATTTGATCAAGGTAACAAATCAACGTTACGGTAACAATATAAAATTCCGGGTTTTGCTAGCCGATATTAATTATCTAGGCACTTTAAGCCTCGAAGCCCGTATGAAGCATCGCGGAATGCGGGACTTCGAAACCAGGCCATCCCGGATTCCGCTCCGCAGCACCCAGGCTTCTCACTTGCATGATTGATGGCTATAAGTATCGATGCATAAATGACAGGAGCAAATCTACAAGATCCTCGCTACGCCGTATATCCGCCCTCGTGCCCAAAGAAAATCCCGGCAGGAAATATAAGATAACGGCCTAGCCTATGCCTCATTAATCTTCCGCAATATTAAAACTGCCCGATTATGGTTCATCACTTCCCCGAGGTGGTTTAGCCATCGCGGGCTGTCACAATCAACGATCCGGTTGCTGTATCGATCGCATAAGCCTGACCAAAACCGGCTATGTATCGACCGCTGGCCGCCTGCAATTGCAGCAAATGAAAATCCGGTAACGACCGCAATAAGGTCACCGTTTCTCCGAATTTATGCTGCATCGCCAGTAACTGGCGCTCATAAAGGGTATCCGAGCGCCCGATTTCCCGCACACGGCAGTCTAAAACCACTCGTTCCCGGGCGAATACGTTACGACACTCCGCCTCCGGCTGAATAAACATAACCGCTGCCTGCAAAGTACTCAGCATATTCGCGGTATGGCGGGCCAAGTCGCTGACATACAGATAAAACGCGAGTCCATCCCTGACATAAGGGGCGTAACCGATATCCGCTCCTCCTTCCGACGAGTAAGTGGACAACAGCAAGGTGCGGCTGGATTCAATGAGAGCAAGGCAGTTGTTGCTCAATACTTTTGTGTCTGGCTGGGAGGTTGGCATGTTTACTGACCAAGCGGGCCAATGGAATACTAAACAACCACCCGCTCAAGCGGGTGGGTTCCAATAACGGACTGAAAGTCCGGATACGCGTCGACTAAACGACGCGTCTTAGTCGGGCTCCATCTTGAAATTATCGTTTGGATTAGGTTCAAAGTGATGCTCCAAATATTGCTTTATCATCTCATCAGTCATTTGCCCCACTGTGGCGCAAAAATAACCGCGGGCCCAAAAATGTCGACCCCAATATCGCTTTTTCAAGTGCGGGAACTCTTCGAACAGATAGCTCGAAGTTCGTCCCTTGATTCGCCTCATGATTTCGCTTGGGGCCATAGTCGGCGGCGCACTCACCAAAATGTGCACATGATCTTTGCTCACGACACCTTTGATAATCCGTATCTCAAAGGCTTCGCATGTCTGCCGCACCAAGTCTCTCACTCGTTCGGCTATTTCATCCTTCAGCACTTTATAACGATACTTCGTAACCCAAACAAAATGATACTCAATTTGGTAAACCGTATGGCTGCCGTATCTATAGTCCATCGCCACCTCCTTGGGCAAATTATCGCAGCTAAAGCTGACCGGCTAAAGCCGGTGGTTTAAACCTTATGATGGATAATTAAACATATACCAGTTCCAACTCTTTAGCCATAACCGAGGCAATCTAAGTCCACCAGACTCATTGCCTGATGACAATGAGTGGCATAGCGGTTGGCGTCGATAGGAAAAATATTGAACATCAGGATTTTTCCGGGGCTAATTGATCGTGGCGATAGCAGGAAAGGACATGGTCGTTGACCATGCCGACGGCCTGCATGAAAGCATAACAAATCGTCGGACCGACAAATTTGAAACCCAAGCCCTTCAACGCACGGCTCATATCTTTCGATTCGGGCGTCGTCGCAGGCACCTCTTCCATGCGTTGCCACCGGTTTTGCACAGGATTGCCATCGACGAATTGCCAGATAAATTGATCGAAACTGCCGAACCGTTGCTGTACCCTTAGAAACGCTTGCGCATTGCCGATGGCGGCCTGCAGCTTCAAACGGTTTCTGATCAGATTGGGATTTTGCAATAATCGTTGCAGACGTTCTTCATCATACGCGGCGACGGTTGCGACATCGAAACCGTCGAAGGCGTCGCGGTAGGCTTCTCGCTTGGCCAGCACGGTACGCCAGCTTAGCCCGGCCTGGGCCCCTTCCAAAATCAAGAATTCGAACAACAAGCGGTCATCATGCACCGGCACGCCCCATTCATGGTCGTGATAGTGTTCTTCCAATTTTGAGGCAAGTGCCCAGGGGCATTTTGCCATCACGAGCTATTGCTTCATCATGTTTTTCAGGTCGGCAAACGGATTGAACGTTCCGCTCGACGACTTATTGTCGCTCGAAGAGCCGCCATAGCGCACGAATTCCTCGAAGCGTTGGTGCTCGTTGTCATGGCAGTACAAACACAACAGCTCCCAGTTGCTGCCGTCCTGCGGGTTATTGTCATGATTATGGTCGCGATGATGCACCGTCAACTCGCTCAGATTTTTATGGGTGAACTCGCGCGCGCAACGGCCGCAAACCCAGGGGTAAAGCTTCAAGGCTTGTTCGCGGTAACCTTTCTCCCTCTCCTCTTTATAGCGCCGCGCCTCGGCAATCAATTGGTCGGTTTTATTATGACTCATCATTCCTCCTGCTGAAAAAACAGAGAAAACACTCGGACCGGCGCCAGACTAACCGCCTGTGGCGTTCATGTGGCGCATGATAACAGGCTGTTCGTTAATATTGAATTCATGTCGTTCCGGCTTAATCGTCATTGCCTCGATTATGGCGTGTTTCAGTACCGCCATATCGCCCGGATTGGCCCTGACCACCCGCTTCAAGTCGAGCGAATGTTCGTTGCCAAGACACAGCAACAACCGCCCTTCGGCGGTCAAACGCACGCGGTTGCAACTCGCGCAAAAATTGGCGCTATGGGGCGAAATAAATCCCACGCGCGTCTCGCAGCCCTGTACCCGGAAATAAACGGAAGGCCCCCCGGTGGTGTCGAGTAACGGCAACAAGGTAAAGTGGGCGGACAAATCGTGTTTGATCGAGTCACTGGAATAATACATTTCGCCGCGATCGTGGCTGTCGATCATTCCCAACGGCATTTCCTCGATAAAACTGATGTCGATATCGTTATCGACGGCAAACCGTACCAAGTCGACGACTTCGTCATGATTACGGTTTTTTAGGATCACCGCATTGATTTTGATACGTTCGAAACCGGCCTGCCTTGCCGCCTGTATGCCTTGCAGCACTGTTTCCAAATGACCGGTTCGGGTGATTTTTCGAAATTTTTCCTTGCTCAAGGAGTCAAGGCTGATATTGACGCGCTTGACACCCGCTTGGCGAATATCCGTCGCCATGCGCCCTAATTTCGAGGCATTGGTGGTCATGACCAGCTCGTTCAACCCATCGATACGGCCGAGTTGCCGAAGCAAGCCCAACACACCGTTACGCACCAACGGCTCGCCGCCGGTAATGCGAATCTTGACCACGCCCAGCTCCACGAAAGCACGACAAATAAAATGTATTTCCTCCAGAGTCAAAATCTGCGCCCGCGGCAGAAAGGTCATATCTTCCGCCATGCAGTACTGACAACGGAAATCGCAACGATCGGTCACCGACACGCGCAAATAGGTCACTTTACGGCCGAAACGATCGATTAATTGGTTGGAAGATGGAATCTCGCTCATGGCTCGGGGTCGAAATTTAGGTCAAACATATTACCATATTATGACAAACATTCTCGCCCTTCCCCTGGGTACGTTAAAATATTGCTTAAGACCACTCTCAGCAAACATTGTTCGTTATGAAATTCAAATTGACGCTATGGCTTTTCGCCTTCTTGCTCTCCAGCACCGGCATGGCCGGGGACAAAACCCTAATCAGGATCGGGGCTCTGGCTTTCGGCACGGTAAACTGGGAACTGGCAGCGCTAAACAAAGAAAATTTACTGGCCAACGCCGGTTTCGAGCTGCAAATCATCCCGATGGCCAATCCCCAGGCCGGCAAAATCGCCCTGCAATCGAAGGCTGTCGACCTGATCGTCTCCGACTGGATCTGGGTCTCCCGAATGCGTGCCGGCGGTTCGGATTATACCTTTTATCCTTACTCCAATACCTCCGGCGCCCTGGTGGTACCCGCCGACAGTCCGATACAAACCCTAACAGAACTGCAAGGCAAAAAGCTCGGTATCGCCGGCGGCGAACTGGACAAAAACTGGCTGTTGCTGCAAGCCCTCGGTCAGCGGCAAAACATCGAGTTGGACGACGCCGTCACCAAGGTCTACGGCGCGCCGCCATTACTGAACCAACAACTGTTGCAGCAACGTATCGATGCCGTCATCAATTATTGGCATTTTGCCGCTCGCCTGGAAGCCAAGGGCTTCCGTCAAATCCTCGATGGCGCCGAAATTCTGCGCCAACTCGGTATCGAGGAACAAGTGCCCAGCCTCGGCTATGTCTTTCGTCAATCGTGGGCAAATCGACATCAACAGGCCATCGCCGAATTTCTCCAATTGACGGCCGAAGCCAAAGACCGGCTATGCCGCTCCGATACGACCTGGGCTAAAATTATCCCGTTAACCAAAGCCAAGGATAGCGCCACTCAAGATATGCTGCGCCAACGCTATTGCGAAGGCAGGGTGCAAAAATGGGGAAAAGCCAACCAGCTCGCGGCGGAAAAAATCTACCAATTATTACGCCGGCTTAGCGGGAACAAATTGACCGGTTCGTCGGAACAACTGCAAGCCGGCACTTTCTGGCAACGTGATTAAGGGAAACATGCCGACCCAGTCAATTCTGCAACAACCGAAAATTCTGGCGCTACTCTCATTGCTGTTACTGCTGACACTCTGGCAGTTACTCGCCATCTTTTTGCAGAGCAATACCTTGCCAACACCGGCGGTGGTGGCGCAAGTATTGTGGCAAGCGATCGAGTCCGGCGAATTGCCTTATCACCTCGGCATCACCCTGCTCAGACTGATCGTCAGTTTCACGCTGGCCATGTTGATCGGCTGCGCCTTAGGGGTTGTACTGGGAAAAAATCAACGCCTGGATGCCTTTTTCGACAATTGGCTGGTGATTTTCCTGAACATTCCGGCGCTGGTAACGATCATCCTCTGCTATGTCTGGTTCGGGCTGGTCGAGTCCGCGGCGATCCTGGCCGTCGTCATCAATAAACTGCCCAATGTTATCGTCACGATCCGCGAAGGCACCCGAGCATTGGACAAGGACCTGTTGGAAATGGCGCAATGCTACCGCTTCGGCCGCAAGAAAACCTTTATCCATGTCATTTGGCCGCAATTACACCCCTTCGTCATGGCGGCCACCCGCTCCGGCTTGGCATTGATCTGGAAAATCATCCTGGTCGTAGAATTGCTGGGACGCAGCAACGGTATGGGTTATCAACTGCACCTTTTCTTTCAATTGTTCGATGTCGCCAGCATCCTGGCCTATACGATCGCCTTCGTCACGATGATTCAACTGATCGAATTACTAATATTGAAACCGCTGGACAAGAAAGCGCAGAGGTGGCGCCGATGACCGCGATTCATATCGCCATTCGCGACAAAACCTATCCGGCCAAAAGCCATCTGCAACCGCCTCACCGAGCCATTGCCGACCTAAACTTTACGGTTTCCGATAATGAGTTTGTCTGCCTGGTCGGTCCTTCCGGTTGCGGCAAGACCACGTTATTGAACCTCATTGCCGGGCTGGACGAACACTATGAGGGCGAAATAGAACTGGGAAAACGACATAAAACGCCACGCATCGGCTATGTGTTCCAAAACCCCCGGCTACTGCCCTGGCATACCGTTAGAGAAAACATCGAACTGGCCACCGACCGACCGCTCCCGAGCGGTCTGCTGGACTCATTGCTGGATGCCATGCAATTAACGTCGGCGCAACATGCCTATCCGGAACATTTATCGCTGGGCATGAGCCGGCGCGTATCTATTATCCGTGCCTTCGCCATCGACCCGGACATCCTGCTGATGGACGAACCTTTCGTTTCGCTGGATGCTCCCACCGCCCGCCAAGTCCGAGAATTATTATTGCAGCTTTGGGGACAACGTCCGCATACGGTCTTGTTCGTCACCCATGACCTGCGCGAAGCGATCGCGCTCGCCGACCGTCTGGTTTTTCTGTCCGCCCCGCCGATGCGAGTCGTCGACCAGATTCCGGTTACCATCGACCGAAAACAGCGTAACGACGAAAAAGCCATCGAAGCCTTTCGCGAGCGACTACTCAACCATCACCCCGCCATCAAACAATTACTGTAAGATAACCTACTCGTTAAAAACCCGTGAAAATTGTCAAACAACCGGCCACGGCCGAAGACATCATCAAGAAATCCCGTTTCATCGGCGTCATCAGTCCTTGTCAGTCGGAACAGGAAATTCATGCTTTATTACAGCAGTTGCACGAACAACATCCGAATGCCAACCATATCGTCTTCGCCTATCGCATGACCACCGATAAAGGGCTGATCTGCCGCTTTTACGATGCCGGCGAACCCTCCGGCACGGCCGGCAAACCGATCTTTCAACATCTCGAAGGCAAGGACCTGATGAACGCCATCATCGTCGTCGTCCGTTATTTCGGGGGTATCAAGCTGGGCGCGGGCGGACTGACCCGGGCTTACGGCAATTGCGCCAAAAAAGTCATCGAGGCGGCGGACATTGCCGACTATGTCGCGATGGCGGAACTCGATTTGACGCTGGAATATAACCAGATGCAAATTCTGGAATATCAATTGAAAAAACTGGACGGACACGTACTGGCCCAGGATTTCGGCGAGAAAATCCGCATCAGGATCAGGCTTCCGGAAGCAAACGTCCCTGCGCTAAAAGACTCCCTGCATTAACTGATTTAATCAGTCTTCCCACTCACATTGCAAACTATTAGTAAACAATGTAAACACAAAAAGCACTATTGTTTACCATTCAATCGACTACTATAGTATTTACCAACTGGAATGGTTTTGCTTCGAAACGATAAGAACCGATTCCGGCGCCGGAAAAAATAACTCGCTTATGATTATTCCGGCAATTTTTTCGACAACTACGAGAGTAATAGCAACAAAAATTATGAAAAATTTACCCAAAGACATTGTTAACGGCCTGTTATCCATGGTCGCCATATTCGGCTTTATATCGGGGGAATTCATTCTCTCCACTGTCTTGTTCGCGACAGCCGCCCTGTTAGCCAATATCGACCTTAACAACAGACGTCTTGACCATGCTGAAAACTTGTCATCCCGTTAATTCCAGTCCGAACTCATATGCTCCTCCTGTTCCCCGGTCAGCAATTGCCGGGGATTTTTTTGCCCGCCGGTTGACTTATAACATCGGCACCAAATCCAAAGCCAGCATGAGTGCATCTTCCCGGCCGTTTAATGCCGGATAATAGTCCTTGCGAGTTCCGATTTCATTAAAACCTAAGCTTTTATACAACTTAATGGCCTTAAGGTTGGAAGGCCTGACTTCCAGAAAAATTTTTTCCGCCCTAGAGCGGGCCTTGTCTATCATATGTTCCAGCATCTTCTTGCCGGCTCCCTGGCCTTGAGCAGCGGGATCGACGCATAAATTCATCACGTGCGCTTCGCCGGCCGCGATCGAGACGATGCAGTATCCAATGACAGAACCCTTCCCTTCCTCGCATACCCAGCAGCTGTAATTGAGCGCACGCAAACAATCCATAAAGATATTTTCCGACCAAGGATAATTATAATTGTTTTCCTCGATAGCCAATACAGCGGGTAAATCGGCGGCATCCATACGCCGAATTTTCATCAAATCCTTGCGGGAAACGGAACCGGGAAAAACCTTGGCGTAAAATTCTCGATCGGCATCGTATACCAATACATCTTTCATTTTTTGAAAAAATTTATACATAGATTAGTTCAAACCCTTAAAAGTCTTCATTGCAAATTGTAAATCCTCCCAAGCCTTGCGTTTTTCCAACGGCGAGCGTAACAGGTAGGCAGGATGATATATCACAATTAAGGGAATGTTATCCAGTTTATGAACGACGGAACGCAATTTTGCCAGGGGATCCTGCGTTTGCAGCAGATTTTGCGCGGCGATGCGACCGACGGCCAAAATGATCCTCGGTTGAACCAGGGCGATTTGCCGTTGCAGGAATTCACGGCAAGCCTCCACTTCATCGCTTTTGGGATCGCGATTGCCGGGAGGACGACACTTCAAGACGTTGGCGATAAAAACCTGGTCGCGGGACAGACCCATGGCCCGGATCATTTCCGTCAATAATTGCCCCGCCTTGCCGACAAAGGGCTTGCCTTCCAAATCCTCGCTTTGTCCCGGCGCCTCACCGATCAACATCCAGTCGGCTTGCTTGTTGCCGCTACCGAACACAGTTTGCGTTCGGGTTTCACATAATTGACAACGTCGGCATGCGGCCACTTGGCGTTCCAGATCGTCCCAGTTATCCTCCACGGGCATTTCTGCGACGTTTTCGATTGTTTCCTCTTGCTGTTTGGGCTCAACAGCGGCTTCAACTGGTTCGATCGACACGGCAGCCCGATTCCGCCTGGGAACCCAAACCTCTATTCCCATCGCCTGCAAATATTGCAGACGAGTCTCGTCATCGACTACGGAATCAGACGCCATCGCTCAACGCTTACACATCGCCGATTTGCGGATGCTGCCTGTACTCGGGCGACTGCAACTTATTAACGGCATTGATATAGGCCTTGGCGGAAGCGATCACAATATCGGTATCGGCGCCCAGGCCGTTGACGATGCGTCCGGCCTTGTCCAGCCGCACCGTCACCTCGCCCTGGGCATCGGTTCCGGTAGTGATATTGTTGACCGAATACAGTTCCAACGAGGCCCCGGTCTGGACCAGGCTCTCGATCGCCTTCAAACTGGCATCGACCGCGCCGCCTCCCGTCGAGCTGCCGGTCAGCTCTTCGCTACCGACCCGAATGGTGACGGTGGCATTTGGGGTTTCGCCGGTTTCCGAGCAAACCTTCAACGAAATCAGTTTGACTTTCTCCTCTTCCGCCGAGACACTGACTTCCGAGATCAACGCCTGCAGATCTTCGTCGAAAATATCGTGTTTTTTGTCCGCCAATTGCTTGAAGCGGAAAAAGGCGTCGTTCAATTCTTCCTCGCTGTGAAACTGGAATCCCAATTCGTTCATGCGGCTCTTGAACGCATTGCGGCCCGAATGTTTGCCCAATACCATGCGATTGGCCGACCAGCCGACATCCTCGGCCTTCATGATTTCATAGGTTTCCCGGCTTTTCAACACGCCGTCCTGGTGAATACCGGATTCATGCGCGAAGGCATTGGCGCCGACGATGGCTTTGTTCGGTTGCACCGGAAAACCGGTAATGGTCGACACCAGTTTCGAACAGGTCACGATTTGCGTGGTATCCAAGCCGGTATAACAAGGGAAGATATCCTGGCGCGTGCGCACCGCCATGACCACCTCCTCCAACGAGGCGTTACCGGCCCGCTCGCCCAGGCCATTGATGGTGCACTCGATTTGCCGTGCGCCGTTCATGACCGCGGCCAAGGAATTGGCGACCGCCAGACCCAAGTCATTATGGCAATGCACAGAAAAGATCGCCTTGTCCGAATTCGGAATGCGTTTGATCAGATTGGCGATGGTTTCGCCGAACTGCTGCGGCACGCTGTAACCAACGGTATCGGGGATATTCAACGTGGTCGCGCCGGCATCGATCACCGCTTCCAGGATACGGCACAAGAAATCTTCGTCGGAACGCCCGGCATCCTCCGGGGAAAATTCGACATTATCGGTATATTGCCGCGCCCGTTTTACCGCCCGGACCGCGTATTCGATCACTTGTTCCGGCTCCATCTTCAATTTCATCTGCATATGGATCGGCGAGGTCGCGATGAAGGTGTGTATCCGCGAGCTGTTGGCACGCTTTAAGGCCTCCCCGGCCCGGTCTATATCTTTATCCAACGCACGAGACAAACCGCATACGGTGCTGTCTTTAACCGCCTCGGCCACGGTCTGCACCGATTCGAAATCACCGGGACTGGCCGCCGGAAAACCGGCTTCGATTACATCGACTTTCATGCGTTCGAGCGCCTTGGCGATACGGACTTTTTCATCGCGCGTCATCGACGCGCCGGGACTTTGCTCGCCATCGCGCAAAGTGGTATCGAAAATAATTAATTTGTCTTTCATGACGACTCCATTCATGAAGCAACATCAGCCTTGGGGCTGACAGAAAATGGTTCTTTTTGTTTTGAGAGAGAGTTAGATTCGCAGCCCCTCAGGGCAGCAGGAATCCTAGAGACAGGCCAAGCAATACGCGCAGCAAACCCTTGTCGAGAAACGACAATACCGGACACGGTGATGAGATTGCTGTGATTGGGAATTTCATAGCGCCTAACTATACTGCATTGCCGAACGTCCGACAAGCAATGATTCATTCTTTACGAAGATTCGTGCTTGCGATTATGCCATTTTCTTCTCAATACCAACGTCACGACGGGACCCGAAATGGCATATCCAACCGCCAATACGAACAGCATCGTTTGCGGCTGGGCCATGATGAAGCCGATTCCTAACATGATAGCGATGGCGACGACAAACGGCACTTTTCGTTTCGGATCGATTTCCTTGAAACTGGAATAGCGGAAATTACTCACCATCAACAAGCCAGTCATGATCGTCGTCACCAACACCAGATATTTAATCGACTCGACGTCATAACCGTATTCCAGACTGATCCAAAGCCCGCCCGCCAGAATCGCCGCCGCCGCGGGACTTGGCAAACCTTGAAAATAGCGTTTATCGGCGACCTCCACCTGGGTATTGAAGCGCGCCAGCCTCAAGGCGCCACCGGCCATATGCACGAAGGCCGCGAACATACCCAATTTACCGAGACTGCCGAAGGCCCACAGGTACATGACCAATGCCGGCGCCGCGCCAAACGAAACCATGTCGGACAAACTATCGTACTGCACGCCAAACTCGCTCTGGGTGTTGGTCAAACGCGCCACCCGCCCGTCCAAGCCGTCCAGGATCATCGCCACGAACATCGCCACGGCGGCGGACTCGAAACGCCCGTTAATCGCCGAGGTAATCGCATAGAACCCGGCAAACATCGCGCCTGTGGTGAACAGATTGGGTAAAAGATAAATGCCGCGATGACGAACCGTAGATTTTTTCTGACTCATGACTTTTCTTTTTGCAAAGCGCAGCGATAAAACGAAGGCAATCATTGTACCCGTTTATCCGACGGCGCAAAGTGAAATTCTTGTTACATAAAAAAGCCCATCGTTATGACGGGCTTTTTGTTAGGCAAATTGGAAACCGGTTATTAATGACTGACTTCCACCTTGGCGCCTTTAGCCTGTCCGATCTCGGCCAGCGTTTGGCTAAACCAATCGGTATCGATATCGAAAGGTTTGCCGCCCTTGATGCGCGGGAACTCGATCGCGCGCAGGACATTGTTATTGTCTTCGTCATGCCCCATCACACCCGATTCGCGGCGGAAAGCGCATTCGACCGCTAAATCGGCACAAGACTTGATCAATCGCATGTCTTCGACATTGGCCGCGGAAGCGCGAGAAAAATAACCGGACTTTTGTACCAGCGTTTTTTCCGCTCCGATCATTTCGGAGAATTGCTCGGCGAACCATTTACCCGGATTGACCGCGTCCAGTTTAATATGGCCAAAGGCATCGCGCGGAACCTCCTGGCCTTGGGCCTGCATTTCGGCGACGATCGCGTCGACGCCGGCACCTTCGGAGATGAAGATATTGACGCAGTCTACCTTATCCATTACCTCGCGTAGACGTTTGGCCTCGGCCGCCAGGTCGATTTCCATTTCCGGAATGAATACGCCGTGGACCTCGAAAGCGGCACGATCCAAACCGATCTCCGGCAGCCATTCGGAACGATCCAGCAATTTACGGTATTCCAGTGCGGTCGCCGCCGTCAGCCAGCCGCAGTTACGTCCCATCACCTCGTGCACGATCAACATGCGCGGGTTGGCGTTGTTTTCCGCGACCACGTTTTGAAAGTAGTGCGCGCCCTGCTCTGCCGCGGTCCAGGCACCGAGGGATTGTTTGATCGGGAAGACATCGTTGTCGATAGTTTTGGGCAGGCCGATCACGGTCAAACCATAATCGTTTTTGGCCAGGAACGCCGCCAAATCGGCCGCCGCGGTGTTAGTATCGTCCCCGCCGATGGTGTGCAGCACATCGACGCCATCCTTAACCAGCTGGTCGGCGGCGACTTTTTGCGGATCCTCGCCTTCTTTGACCAGACCGCGTTTGACGCAATCCTTGACGTTGGTCAGCTTGACCCGGCTGTTACCGATCGCGGAGCCGCCGAAACGTTGCAGCAAACCGGCATTACTGCGGATTTCCGGCGTCACTTGATAGTAATCGCCTTTCAGCAGCCCTTTGTAACCGCCCCGGTAACAAATGATGTCGATGCTCGGATCGATTTCGCTGTAACGCTCGATCAGGCTGCCGATGGCAGAGTTCAAACAGGGTGCCAAACCACCCGCCGTTAAAATCGCAACTCTATTTGGTTTACTCATGATGAATGTATTTCTTGAAATTAACTATAAAATCGTAGGATGGGTAGAGGCGCGCGCCGCTACCCATCGAGCAACTAAACAACCACCCGCTCAAGCGGGTGGGTTCCAATAACGGACTGAAAGTCCGGATACGCGTCGACTAAACGACGCGTCTTAGTCGGGCTCCATCTTGAAATTATCGTTTGGATTAGGTTCAAAGTGATGCTCCAAATATTGCTTTATCATCTCATCAGTCATTTGCCCCACTGTGGCGCAAAAATAACCGCGGGCTCAAAAATGTCGACCCCAATATCGCTTTTTCAAGTGCGGGAACTCTTCGAACAGATAGCTCGAAGTTCGTCCCTTGATTCGCCTCATGATTTCGCTTGGGGCCATAGTCGGCGGCGCACTCACCAAAATGTGCACATGATCTTTGCTCACGACACCTTTGATAATCCGTATCTCAAAGGCTTCGCATGTCTGCCGCACCAAGTCTCTCACTCGTTCGGCTATTTCATCCTTCAGCACTTTATAACGATACTTCGTAACCCAAACAAAATGATACTCAATTTGGTAAACCGTATGGCTGCCGTATCTATAGTCCATCGCCACCTCCTTGGGCAAATTATCGCAGCTAAAGCTGACCGGCTAAAGCCGGTGGTTTAAACCTTATGATGGATAATTAAAAACAATAGGTTACGCTATCGCGCAACCCATCCTACGGAATTATTAATTTTTCGATTTATCGACAATCTTATTGGCTTCGATCCAAGGCATCATGGCGCGCAGTTTCTCACCCACTTGTTCAATCGGATGCTCGGCATTCAAGCGGCGACGCGCAGTCATTTCAGGATAATTAGTCATGCCTTCCATGATGAAGCGTTTCGCGTATGCGCCGGTTTGGATGTTTGTCAGCGCTTCGCGCATGGCCTTACGGCTTTCCTCGTTGATCACGCGGGGACCGGTGACATATTCGCCGTACTCGGCATTGTTGGAAATGGAATAGTTCATGTTGGCGATACCGCCCTCGAACATCAGGTCCACGATCAATTTCAATTCGTGCAAACATTCGAAATAAGCCATTTCCGGTGCGTAACCCGCTTCTACCAGCGTTTCGAAACCGGCCTTGACCAGTTCCACCGCACCGCCGCAAAGAACCGCTTGCTCACCGAACAAATCGGTTTCGGTCTCGTCGCGGAAAGTCGTTTCGATGATGCCGGAACGGCCGCCGCCGATCGCCGACGCGTAAGAAAGACAAATATCTTTCGCGGTACCGGAAGCATCCTGTTGAATCGCAATCAAGTCAGGGATACCGCCGCCACGAACGAATTCGGAACGAACGGTATGGCCAGGTGCCTTGGGTGCGATCATGATGACATCGAGATCGGCGCGCGGCACGATTTGGTTGTAAAGAATCGCAAAACCGTGCGCGAACGCCAAAGCCGCACCTTGTTTCAGGTTAGGTTCGATTTCCTGTTTGTACAATTGCGATTGAAATTCGTCGGGTGTCAGCACCATCACGACATCCGCCCCGGCGACCGCTTCGGGCACGGATTTTACCGTCAAACCAGACGCTTCCGCTTTCGCCACCGATGCGGAACCGGCACGCAAACCAACCACAACATCGACACCGGAGTCTTTCAGGTTGTTTGCATGGGCATGGCCTTGCGAACCGTAACCAATAATCGCGACTTTCTTGCTTTTGATGATTGAAAGGTCAGCGTCTTTATCGTAATAAACTTGCATGAGTTTTCTCGTTTCCTATTGCTAAAATTTCAAAGTCCGGATTGAGTGGTTTTTGTTAACGCCTTAAAACCAAATCCGCTTCTTATAGATGTAAACCTTTTTCGCCCCGTGAAATGCCGGTCGGTCCAGAACGCACCACTTCGATGATGCTGTCTTCGGCCAATGCCTTGATAAAGGCATCGAGCTTATCGGAAGGGCCTGTCATTTCGACGACAAACGTGTTGACGGTGACATCGATGATCTTGCCGCGAAAGATATCCGCCATACGCTTGACTTCCTCGCGGGTGGCATCGGTTGTTCTAATCTTCACCAGCATCAGTTCGCGCTCAACATGCACCGACTCAGCTAGATCGATCAATTTGACGACATCGACCAATTTGTTCAATTGCTTGGTGATCTGTTCGATAATTTGGTCATTGCCCCGCGTCACCAGGGTCATGCGCGATAGGCTGGAATCCTCGGTCGGCGCAACGGTCAACGACTCGATATTATAGCCGCGTGCGGAAAACAGGCCGGCTACCCTGGATAACGCCCCAGCTTCGTTTTCTATCAGGATGGATATAATATGCCTCATGATAACTCCCTATCCACCGGCGTACCCGGTGCCATTCTTAGCTTCATGTCGTGATGCGCTTTGCCCGACTCGATCATCGGATAAACGTTCTCGGTGCGGTCGGTGATGAAATCCAAAAATACCGTGCGATCTTTCAAGGCAAAGGCCTCTTCGAGTGCGCCTTTGACATCTTCCGGTTTTTCCACACGGATGCCAACATGGCCATAGGCTTCGGACAGTTTGACGAAGTCAGGTATGGTATCCATGTAGGAGTGGGAATAACGGCTTTCATAGGAAAATTCTTGCCACTGCCGCACCATGCCCATGTAGCGGTTATTCAGATTGACGATTTTAACCGGGGTTTTGTATTGCAACGCGGTCGACAACTCCTGAATGCACATCTGAATGCTGGCCTCGCCGGTAATGCAGGCCACATCCGCCTCGGGATGCGCCAACTTGACGCCGATCGCCGCCGGTAACCCGAATCCCATGGTGCCCAGGCCGCCGGAGTTGATCCAACGGCGCGGTTTATCGAAATGATAATATTGCGCCGCATACATTTGATGCTGGCCCACATCGGAGGTGACATAAGCATCGCCCTTGGTCACCGCGTACAACTGTTCGACCACATATTGCGGTTTAATGACACGGCTTTCCCGGTCGTAATCCAAACAATTAACCGAACGCCATTTTTCGATATGGTTCCACCAGGTCTCCAGGGCACTCTTGGACGGTTTTTTCTTGCCGGTCTTGATCAACTCGATCATTTGCTCCAATACCGGCTTCACCTGCCCGACGATGGGCACATCCACCATCACCGTCTTCGAAATGGAAGCCGGGTCGACATCGATATGGATAATCTTGGCATACGGACAAAACTCGGCCAGCTTGCCGGTCACCCGGTCGTCGAAACGTGCGCCCACCGCCAGTATCACGTCGCTTTCGTGCATCGCCATGTTGGCTTCGTAGGTGCCGTGCATCCCCAACATGCCGACGAATTGGTTGTCGGTCGCGGGATAGGCGCCCAGTCCCATCAGGGTGTTAGTGATCGGATAGCCGAGCATTCGCGTCAGCTCGGTCAACTCCTTGCTCGCCTCGCCCAATACCACGCCGCCGCCGGAATAGATCATCGGCCGTTGCGCCGACAACAACAGATCCACCGCCTTCTTGATCTGCCCCTTATGGCCGCTGACCGCCGGATTATAGGAGCGCATCGAGATTTTTTTCGGATACTTGTACGGCACCTTGATGTTTGGATCGGTAATGTCTTTTGGGACATCGACCAAAACCGGTCCGGGTCGCCCGGTCGTGGCGACATAAAAGGCTTTCTTAATGGTCTCGGCCAGTTGCGTGACATCTTTGACCAGAAAGTTGTGCTTGACGCAAGGCCGGGTAATACCGACCGTATCGACTTCCTGAAAGGCATCGCTGCCAATCACCGGCGAAGGGACCTGGCCGGAAATAATCACCATCGGAATCGAATCCATGTAGGCCGTGGCAATACCGGTCACGGCATTGGTCGCGCCCGGACCGGACGTCACCAACACCACGCCGGGTTTGCCGGTTGCGCGCGCATAAGCGTCGGCCGCGTGCGCCGCTGCCTGCTCGTGTCTGACCAGAATATGTTTTATGTTTTCCTGGTGGAAAAGCGCATCGTACAAATGCAGCACCGCTCCACCCGGGTAACCGAAAATATATTCCACGCCTTCGTCTTTAAGACATTGAACGACTATCTCTCCGCCACTGAGTTCCAATTTCTCATCCCCAATTTACTGACCATACTGTAAGCCGACCTCTCGCCCTACCCGCAACGGATTCAATAATCGC
Source organism: Methylomarinum vadi (assembly GCF_000733935.1). Taxonomy (NCBI): domain Bacteria; kingdom Pseudomonadati; phylum Pseudomonadota; class Gammaproteobacteria; order Methylococcales; family Methylococcaceae; genus Methylomarinum; species Methylomarinum vadi. Next base: position 4,303,552 of record NZ_JPON01000001.1, on the reverse strand, counting down.
GCGGGTTTAATCCGGAAAGGTTGACCAAACCGCTGGATTCACCAGCCTCGTCAAGAAAACGGATTATTCTACTAGCTTCTGGCGCAATTTTGAAATTTTCTTGAAAATCCGCCAGATTCATGATTAAGTCTGAGGAAATTACGCAAATCACGTCCCGCTTTCCGAGTTTCGAATCATGCCGCACACGACAAAAACGCCAGCAGAAAAATTACGCGAATTATTGAATCGCCCAGGCTTGCTGGTCATGCCCGGTTGCCACGACGCGATTTCCGCCAAGCTGTGCCAGCTGGCCGGGTTCGAGACCGCATTCATGAGCGGCTTCGCCGTTTCCGCCAGTCGGCTCGCGCAACCTGATACGGGTCTGATTTCCTACACCGAATTACTGGATCAAGGGCGGAATATTTGCGACGCCGTATCCATTCCGATTTGGGGCGACGGCGATACCGGCTTCGGCAACGCCATCAATATCAAGCGTACGGTACACGGTTACGCCCAGGCCGGCTTTGCCTGCATCATGCTGGAAGACCAGGTGGCCCCGAAACGCTGCGGCCATACCAAGGGCAAGGCTATCGTCAGTCGCGACGAAGCGGCGATGCGCATTCAAGCCGCCATCGATGCCCGCAACGAAGGCGCCGATATTCTGATCATGGCCCGTACCGATGCCCGCAGCACCCACGGCCTGGAAGAAGCGATCAAGCGCGCGCAAATATTTCACGCCCTAGGCGCCGATATCAATTTTGTCGAAGCGCCGGAAAGTATCGATGAAATGCGCGAATATTGTTCTCGCGTACCCGGCTATAAAGTCGCCAATCTGATCGAACACGGCAAAACGCCGTTATTATCGCATCAGCAACTCGAGGAGATGGGTTATAAAATCGCCGTTTATCCGCTGACCTTGTTAAATGTCGCCATCAAGGCCATGCAACAATCGCTGGACCAGTTAAAAAACGGCCAGCCATCGGAGGTATTGGACTTCCAGAAACTGACCCACATCGTCGGCTTCGACGACTATTACCAAGAGGAAAACAGATACCGGTTAGGCGATGAATAACCCCCCGGACTCTTCCGACGAAGATCGCACCCGCATTGCCCCAGCTGCGAGTAATTCAGCCGATAACGACCGCGCTTTCACGAAATTTCTGAAAATCGAGGGCATTGTCGGCGAAGGCGGCATGGGCCGGGTTTTATTGGGCTACGATGAAACTATCGGCCGCAGGGTCGCCGTCAAGGAACTGCTGGACTCCCGCCAAACACCGGCCGAAACCGGTTTCAGTTACGAGGACATCAAAAACACCTTCCTGCACGAAGCCAAACTGACCGGAAAACTGGAGCATCCGGGCATCATCCCGATTTACCAACTGGGCGAGCGCGCGCAGGGCAAGCCCTACTATGTCATGCGCTATGTCAGGGGCGATACCCTGGAAACTTTGTTGCAAGACTGTGAAAGACAAGCCCCCGACCAACGGTTGGCGCGACGCCTCAAACTACTGGATGTTTTGATCGATGTCTGTGACACGCTGGCCTATGCCCATGCCAAGGGCGTCATTCATCGAGACCTGAAACCCAGCAACATCATCCGCGGCGAATTCGGCGAAACCATCGTGCTGGACTGGGGTTTGGCGCAAATGCTCGCCGACAGCGACAACACCTATTTTTATCGGGAAGCCCAAAGGCATCAACGCCATACCCTCAACGACACGCTGAGCAGCGAAACCCTGGGCACGCCCTACTATATGGCGCCGGAGCACTAAACAACCACCCGCTCAAGCGGGTGGGTTCCAATAACGGACTGAAAGTCCGGATACGCGTCGACTAAACGACGCGTCTTAGTCGGGCTCCATCTTGAAATTATCGTTTGGATTAGGTTCAAAGTGATGCTCCAAATATTGCTTTATCATCTCATCAGTCATTTGCCCCACTGTGGCGCAAAAATAACCGCGGGCTCAAAAATGTCGACCCCAATATCGCTTTTTCAAGTGCGGGAACTCTTCGAACAGATAGCTCGAAGTTCGTCCCTTGATTCGCCTCATGATTTCGCTTGGGGCCATAGTCGGCGGCGCACTCACCAAAATGTGCACATGATCTTTGCTCACGACACCTTTGATAATCCGTATCTCAAAGGCTTCGCATGTCTGCCGCACCAAGTCTCTCACTCGTTCGGCTATTTCATCCTTCAGCACTTTATAACGATACTTCGTAACCCAAACAAAATGATACTCAATTTGGTAAACCGTATGGCTGCCGTATCTATAGTCCATCGCCACCTCCTTGGGCAAATTATCGCAGCTAAAGCTGACCGGCTAAAGCCGGTGGTTTAAACCTTATGATGGATAATTAAGCGGCCAGGCTAGTAAACAGAGCGATGTCTATAGTCTCGGCGTGATTCTGTTCCGGCTGTTGACCGGCGGACTGCCTTACGGCGGGGGCCTGGAAACGATAGCAAAGCACCTCACCGGCAACGCGCCCTCCCCCAACCCCGGCAAATACGAAAAAACGGCGCCTCCCGAACTGGTTGCGGTCTGCAACAAGGCTATGCAAAAAGACCCGCATTTGCGCTTTGCCGATGCCCAGGAAATGGCCGAACAGCTCAAAGCCTTTCGGGACGGGCGTGTCGTCAATATTTACGCTTACAGTCGACAGGAATTGTTACGCCGCTTCTTGAACCGCAATAAAACGCTGGTATTCATGAGCCTGGCTCTATTAGCCGCCATCCTCGCTGGCGCCGGCTTCTCGGTGCATTATGCGTTGGCGATGAAACAAGCGAAGCATCAGGTCGAAAACTCCTTGGCCACCGTCACGACGTTCAGCGAAACGGCGCAAAAACAAGCGCAAGTCGTCGCGACCGCAATCAAACAAGGAACGTCGCAATTGTTCGAGGATCTGCATAACGCGGCCGCTCAATTAAGCAAACTGAACCTGGCCGAGCCGGGCAACGTCCAGCCTATCCTGGACAAGTTGCAAAGCCTCTATCCCAAATTCGAACGCTTCTCGGTCAAGCCGATCGGCGCCATATCTTCAGCCACCTCGGCCGGTTGGCGCAGCAGCGCGCAGGAATTTTCGGCGCCAACGGCGGAAACCCAGGATGGCCACTTGAATGTGTATTTCCGCGTACCGGTGATGCAAGAGGGGCAAATCAGCCATTTTCTGGAAGCGCAAATACAGCCGGAACGGGTTTTGCCCGAACTATTTCCGATGACGGCGGAAATTCCCGTTCATGCCCGCGACATTTGGATCATGGCCAACGACGGTTTGATCGTATTCGACAAAAACAGCCGTTACCAGGGCAGCAATTTGTTTCTCGACCCGCGAAACCAGCAGTCTCCCTCGTTGCTGGCGTTCGGCCACCTGACACTGACCGACGAGGACGGCATCGGCTATTATTCCTTCATCGAGGACAACCACGAAATTTTCAAAATCGCCGCCTGGGAAAGAGTCGAATTTACTCCCTCGAAAAGCTGGCTCGTGATCGTCAATTACAGCTATATGGACAAGCCAAGGTAGGCGGTGTATTTTCGGCATGGGTGCGCCGCGCCCCGGATCGAATTGAATATCCAGGCTCCCCGATCGCGCCGAGTCCGGCGCTCCTACAGCAGTAATTCGACTTCGTAGCCGGCAAACTTACGGATATTGATCACCCCGCTATCGAAAATCAAATACTGTCCCTTGATTCCCTGTAACACGCCCGTGACTTCCGCTTTTTTATCGAAATTGAACGATTTGACCTTGGCCGGGTACACCTCCACCGGATAGTCGATATCCACGGCCTCGGCATCGGGCAGATATTCGATCGCGGCCTCATCGAAACGCCCGGCGATATCGGCCAGCTCGTTTTCGCATTCGATTAACAATTCGTCCCGTATCGCCGGCAAGTCGATCCGTTCGACCTGATTTTTCAACATACGCTGCCAGCTGGTTTTATCGCTGACATGATTGGCGATGACGACCTCGACTAACCCGGAAATATAGCGCGATTGCACTTTCATGATCGGCAACGCCTGTACCGCTCCCTGGTCGATCCAGCGGGTCGGTATCTGATTCTGCCGGGTGATGCCGACCTTGATGCCGGAAGAATTGGCCAGATACACGTAATGCGGCTGAAAACAGAATTGCTGCGCCCATTCCGGTTCCCTGCAGGTTCCTTTATCGTAATGACAGGTTTCCGGCTTCATGATGCACATATCGCATTGCGCCAGCCTGGTAAAGCAAGGATAGCAATATCCCTGGTTAAAACTCTTATTGGTCTTACGTCGGCAGTGAATACAAAATATTTGCCCGTTATAGCGTAAGGTTACTTGCCGGCCGATCAGCGGATTCAGATCCACTAATTCCTCCGATAACGGCAAGCGATACGAAACCGGACTTGCCAACTCTGTTTCCATTTTACGCAAACACCCTAACACCAAATCCCCCAAATTGATCGATGACAGCTGTTATAATGACATTTTTTTGCATTCAGACAAAGAGGATGTAAATGTCTATTGCCAAAGTCGTACCAGGAAAAGACGCGCCTGACATCATCAATGTCATCATCGAAATACCCGCTTCCAGCGATCCGGTTAAATATGAAGTCGATAAATACACCGGGACACTCACTGTCGATCGTTTCATGGGCACCGCGATGCAATACCCGAGCAATTACGGTTATATCCCACGAACGCTCTCCGAGGATGGCGACCCGGTCGATGTCATGGTGATTACCCCCGCACCACTGCTAAGCGGGTGTATGATCAAAAGCCGTCCGATCGGCATATTGCAAATGACCGACGAGTCGGGGCCCGATCCCAAATTACTCGCCGTTCCCATTCCCGAGCTGACCCCCTATTACAATCACGTCAAAAGTTACAAAGACATTCAGCCGGACAAACTGGCAAGAATCTATCATTTTTTCGAGCATTACAAGGATCTGGAGGAAAACAAATGGGTCAGGCTGGACGGCTGGGCGGGAATTGAGGAAGCCAAGAAAGAAATCATCGACAGCCTCGAGCGCTATGAAAGATTGATCAAGAAACCGTCTTTATAATCGGCACTCAAGCAGAGCTTTATATTAATTAACGCCGGTAAGAACCGGGATTCACATTGAATTCGGAGAGCAGGTCGAGGCCGCTACGTTCTAACACGTCGAAGGACTGTCCGTTCGTGATATCGACCTTCGCCCATTGCGCCATTTCCCAGGCCCTGATCAATTGTGACGCAGGCGGTGCCGCGATATATAAGGCGATCGCCGCGACCAGCAGCAGGGACGACGCCGTGGCATCGTTGTAACTGAACAATTTCAGCGCCGTGCCGAACGACTTTTTCATGCGGCCGTTGGCGAGATCGACGCTGAAAACTTCATCGAGGCATAGATGCACGATGAAACCAAACACCAGAAAAATGCCGCTCAACCATGATTGCAATACAGTCCAATGCAAAAAATAATGGTTGACGCAGACCGCCAACAAGCCGAAAAACAGCGCCCCGAGCAAAGAGTGGAAAACGCCGCGGTGAACCGTCGTCTGCTGAAACAAGAAAAACAACGGATAACGCACCAGCAGAAAACCCACCGCCGCTGCCAGCAGCAAGCGTTGCGACTCCAGGAAAGGCGCGAAAATCGTCCACACCGACACGCCGCACAATCCGGCCAAAAACGTGAACAGGCGCTTGACCGGCGTGGAATTGTCGGCATCGATATCGGGCAGCATCCCGCCGATTACGCCGATAAACATATACCAGGCCGCATCCATGGCCTCTATCAAACCGACATAGGCCGCGGTCGACGCAGCCAGGCCGCTTGCGGCCGAAGCCACGGTCACGTGGGTGTTAAAATTCGCCATATTTGCTGATAAAAATTCCCTGTCTTCGCGCTAAACGGACTTATGCGGCCGCTTCATGCCGCTTGTTTATGTTGTTGCTGGTACTTGCGATAATTGATGGAAATTTTCAATCCGGCGAAACGACCGGACATCTTGATTAACTCGTCGCTTTCCCTATCGAAAGTCAACTTGACGACACTGAGCTTGCGATCCTCGTAACCTTCTTCAATGTCGTAGGCCTCCAACTCGAAATGGTAAGTAAAAATCTCTTGATCGGACTTTTTCTCGATTGCCAAGGGCTCGCCCAGCTTTTGCAGGACCACCGATTTCAACGGCAATTCAGTGTTGATTTTCGCTATTTTGTCGGTATCGACCTTCAGTTGACGTTTGCCTTTATTGATCTCGGCGCTACCGAGCGAGCGAAAAGACAGTTCCAGGAACTCAGGCGGCGCGATCTGCAAAAATAACGGCGAAAACGACCAAGCCGAGATTTGATCGTCCTTGTCGAAGGCCAAGTCGAAGGAAAACTGCACTTCCGGTACGACCAAACGCCCGTCATTATCGATTTTACGAAAACGGTATTTCCACAACTTGCCGTTCTTGGTGGCCTGGATCTCGCTGGGCTTCAGTTTGGCCAGAGAGACGAAATCATCGCTCAGCAAAATAGGATCCTTGAAATGGACGATGAAACTGTCTTCCACACTGATGGCGAAATGTTCGTCGAATTCATCCATTTGCAAATAGGTCTGATACGCGCGCCACCAGTAGAAACAACCGGTCATTGTCGACAAAAGACTGAATAACAACAATAACCGAAATAGTTTGACCAGCTTATTTTTCATCATATACCTCTGACCTGCGCGGCCGCGCTGCGCGACATTGACAAACGCAACCGCGAGGAAACCGTACGCCGTATTAATGCTGCGTTCCCGAAACGGCGCCTTCTGTCGACTGCGTTAACAAAATATTTTCCACGTCGACTTTGTCGAAATGGTATCTTGCACCACAAAACTGGCAATCGACTTCAATATCTTCCCGCTCTTTTAATATCTCTTCCAACTCATCCCGTCCCAATGCCAACAACGTGCCGCTAATTTTCTGGCGGGAGCAATTACAGTGAAATTCCACCGGCTCGGGCTCGTACAAACGTACTTTCTCTTCATTGAACAAACGATACAGCATTTCCTCGCTATCCAAGGTCAGCATTTCCTTCGCCGTGACCGTGGAAGCCAACATTTCGATGCGCTCCCAATCCTGTTTGTAGCTTTTCCGGTCCGGAAGTTCCTGAATCATCAAGCCGGCGGCATGGGTTTGATTAGCGAACAGCCAAAAGCGCGTCGCCAACTGTTCCGACTGCCTGAAATAAAGCTGAAGAATATCGGCCAACGTGTCTTTTTCCAGAGAAACAATCCCTTGATAGGGCTCGGCAATTTCCGACTCGATCGTCAACACCAAATGCCCTTCCCCCATCATTTCCTTGAGATTGGCGCCCGCCACCCCGGCAACACTGCGCACCAACCCCCTGATTTTGCGCTCGTTGGTCGCCTGGGCCACCAAAGTTTTTAAATCGCCATTGCCCTGAACCTGCAGAATCATCGAACCTTGAAACTTTACCGTCGCCGACAATAACACCACCGCCGCCAACGCTTGCCCCAATTGTTCATCGACCCGGTCATTGACCAATGTTTGAAATTGTTTGGCCTGGCGCAGGCTGTCTTCCAAGCGCACCCATTCCCCGCGTACGCCCAAATCCTCGAAAATAAAACGTCTCAAACAATCTTGTTCTTTCATGATATTGATGGGGTTAACAAACTAAATGAGACCATTATAATCTATAGCTCTGCTCAAGAACTGATGCTAGGACGGTTCCCATGATCTTTTCCAATAAAAAAACGCAATTACCTTCACCCGAAGAGGCCTTGCCGGGTCGCGCCACTCCCGTGTGCACACCAAAATTTCATTTCGTCACCGGCAATCCGATCATCCCCCCTTTTCCGGATGGTTTGGAACAGTCTTTGTTCGCTATGGGCTGTTTCTGGGGCGCGGAGAAAAGATTCTGGCAGCAAACCGGCGTCTACAGCACGGCGGTCGGATATGCCGGCGGTTATACTCCCAATCCGACGTACGAAGAAGTCTGTACCGGGCAAACCGGCCATGCCGAAGTCGTCATGGTTGTTTTCGATCCAGAGCAAATCAGCTTCCAACGCCTGTTGGAGTTGTTTTGGGAAGGGCATAATCCAACCCAGGGCATGAGACAGGGCGTCGATATCGGGACGCAATACCGCTCGGCCATTTACTTCTATTCGGAAAAGCAGGAACAAGCCGCCCTCAACAGCAAGGCACACTATCAGGAAAGATTGCACGCCTATGGCTTCGACTCCATCACCACTGAAATTCTGCCCGTTCCGGAATTTTTTTATGCCGAGGACTACCACCAGCAATATCTGGCCAAGACCCCTCGCTTAAGCAGTTGCGACATCCCTTTGAGCGAGACGGGGAGACCGAGTTATCGTTAGAATGTTCGATCCGAACAGGGCGCCGGGGCCCGATTCTAATTGACCGTTCCAGCAATTCTCGATGATGGAGTATTTCTCCCTTTAATTGCTTACAATCGCCCGGAAACTCTTGTAAGATTGTAAGGTCTTACCCGTTAACTTGTTTAACCTATGGAATAAAAAAATGAGACTGACTACTGCAACAACTCGTACCCAAGAGAGCATTTTAGCGACCAATAAAATGCTGAAAAACACTTATCTGCTGTTGTCCATGACCCTGCTGTTCAGCGCGGCCATGGCCGGCGTGTCCATGGTCTTGAATCTGCCGCATCCCGGCATGATCATTACCCTGGTCGGCTATTTCGGACTGTTGTTTTTAACCCATAAATTTAGCAACAGCGCGCTGGGATTGGTCTTCGTTTTCGCCCTGACCGGCTTCATGGGCATGACCCTGGGCCCGATCCTGAATATGTATCTGCACGTGTTCAGCAACGGCCATGAACTGATCATGACCGCCCTGGGCGGGACCGGCGTGATTTTCCTCGGCTTGTCCGCCTATGCCTTGACCACGCGCAAGGATTTCAGCTTTATCGCCGGTTTCCTGATGGTCGGCATTTTGGTTGCGTTCATCGCCGGCCTGGCCGCGGTGTTCTTCTCCATTCCGGCGTTGTCGCTGGCGGTTTCGGCAATGTTCGTGTTGTTGATGTCGGGTTTGATCCTGTTTGAAACCAGCGCCATCATTCACGGCGGCGAAACCAATTACATCCTCGCCACCGTCTCGTTGTATGTCTCCATTTACAATTTGTTCCTGAGCCTGCTGCAATTACTGGCGGCTTTCGGCGGCGATGATTAAGCTTGCATCGCTCATCGGAAAAAGTCCGGCGTTGCCCGGACTTTTTTTTATCCTTGTCTTGGCTTCGTGCCAAAGCCCGAAAACTCCGGACCAGGTCGCGTTAAAGTTTTGGCAGGCCATGGCCGCCAACGACCTGACCGGCGCCGAACATTACACCACCTCGGAAAGCCGGCCATTATTGCAATCGTCCGAACAAAAGTTCCAGGGCGCCAGTTTCGCCATAGGCCAAATCGTCATCGACACCGACCAGGCTCGCGTCGAAACCGAAGCCAGGCAAGCCAACGATAAAACGACCACTTTCACGACCTTCCTAGTCAAAGAGGAGCAGCAATGGCGCGTTGATTACCGGCGCACCCGTTACGGTCTATCCGAAGATATATTCAACGGCTTGTTCGACAGCCTGAAGAATATCGGCGAAAACCTGAACAAACAACTGGAACAACAAATGCCTGAGATAGAGAAGGAAATGGAGTCGTTTGGCCAGGAACTGAAGAAACAGTTGGATAAATTAGGCGAGGAATTGGAAAAATCTTTCCCGCCGCCACCGGAAAAGAAAACCGATCCCTACCAGGACAGTATTTAACACGCCGTGGGAGCGGCCGCCCCAAGCAAGAGCCTCGGCATTCGATTCGCGCGAAGGTTGGCGCCCCACATTGTCAGCGCATATTATTTACCAGGAACCTTACCTCTTAAACCATTGTTCGAACGCTTCGGCGCGAAGTGGCTTGCCAAACAGATATCCCTGACCTTCCCGGCAACCGGCCTTTTCCAGAAATTGCCGCTGTTCATCGCTCTCCACGCCTTCCGCAATCACCGCCAACCCCAAACTTCTGCCCATCGCAATGACCGCATCGGCTATCGCCATGTCGTTGGGGTCCTCCGGGATATCCCGTACGAACGACTGGTCGATCTTAAGCTTGTGTATGGGCAATTTCTTCAGGTAGCTTAACGATGAATACCCCGTACCGAAATCGTCGATAGACAAGGTGACGCCCAGTTCTCTCAGATTAGAGAGTTGGCCGACCGCAAACTCGGCCTGTTGCATGATAAATCCCTCGGTAACCTCCAACTCCAAGCGGGAGGCTGGCAGACCGCTCAGTTGTAAGGCGCTTTTTACCACGTCCAACAAACCGCCGCGTTGAATCTGCACGCCGGAGACATTGACCGCGACGCAACCGAAGTCGATGCCTTGATCCAGCCATCGTTTGGCTTGCCGGCAGGCATTATGAAGAACCCACTCTCCCAGGGGCAAAATCAATCCGCAGTCCTCGGCCAACGGAATGAATTTGTTTGGGGGCACGTTACCCAATTCCGGATGCCGCCAACGCACCAGGACCTCGACGCCAACGACCTGCCTTCCCTGCAATTCCACTTGGGGCTGATAGACTAAAAACAGTCGCTCCTCGTCAATCGCCCGCCGCAGATTGTTTTCCAGCATGACCCGCTCGAAGGCGTGACGGGTCAATTCTTCGGTATAGAACTGATAAGTATTGCGTCCTTTCGCCTTGGCACGGTACATAGCTGCATCGGCGTTCCTAAGCAGGGTCGCGGCATCCTTGCCGTCTCCGGGATAGAGACTGATACCGATACTGGTTGTCACGCGAATATCCAGTTCGGTTAGGGAAAATGGTTCGGAGAAAGCGGCCATCAATTTTTTCACGGCCACCACCACATGCTCCGCTTTGTCGATATTCTCCAGCAAGCTCACGAATTCATCGCCGCCCAGACGGGCTACGGTATCCTCCTTACGCACCGCGGCTTCCAGTTTAGCCGCTACTTGCCGCAATAACTCATCTCCCGAGTTATGGCCGAAACTGTCGTTGATATGTTTGAAATTATCCAAATCCTGAAAAATCACCGCCACCTGGGTACCCTGACGATCCGCATGCCGGATCGCTTGCTCCAGCCTGCCATACAACAACAGACGATTGGGCAAACCTGTGAGAGCGTCGTGATGCGCCAAGTGGTCCAATTGTTGCTGCGATTGCTTGAGTTCGCTGATATCGGTAAAAACACCGACATAGTGCGTTAAACGATTTTGCTCGTCGACGACACCGCTAATAGTCAACAACTCCGGAAAGACCGTTCCGTTCTTACGCCGGTTCCATAACTCGCCCCGCCATTTGCCGTTATCTTTCAGCGAACGCCACATTTCGATAAAAAAACTCTTATCATGACGTCCGGATTGCCAGATTTTTGGATTACGCCCGATCACCTCTTCTCGACGGTATCCGGTGATTTCGCTAAAGGCGCGATTGACCTCGACGATATTGCCATCGGCATCGGTAATGACGACACCTTCGCCGGTGCTTTCGAACACGCTGGCGGACAAACGCAGGCGTTCTTCGGTTCGACGCATCTTGCTTAAATCGCGAATACTCAACAACATGCCTCCGGCCAATCCTGAACCGTCCCGTACTACCTTCAGATTCACTTCGAGAGGACGATGGGTGGGATTGTGACGGTCTTCGGCTTCTAAAATAATAGCCCCCTCTTCGGCCGACTGTTGCGCCCGACAAACGGGACAAATTTCATCCTCGCCATCAGGATGCACCAATTCGACGATATGTCGCCCCAGGCACCGTTCTGGAGCGAGCCCGATCATGCGGTAAAACGCTTGGTTGGCGCGCACCAAATGCCGTTGCATGTCGATGAGATAGATGGCGTCTTCGAACTGGTCCATGGCTTGATTCCATTCCCATTCCACTCTGGCCAGGCGAGCCTGGTTCTCGACTTGTTCGGAAAAGTCACGGGCCACGGCGAACATGACCTCGCGCCCATGAAAGCGCCCTTGATTGAGCACGACATCCAACGGAAAATATTGCTCGGTAGCGCGCCGTCCCCAGAAAGAAAAATGCTGCCTGTCTCCTGCTGAAATCTGTTGCCTGATATTTTCCAGATCGGCCTTATCGTTTTTGTGCTGGTCAGCCAAATCCAGCAATCGTTTGCCGCTAAAAAATTGCCGGGAATGACCGAACATAGTTACCACGGCCCTGTTGACATCGATCATATAGCCATCCCGATCAACGATAAAAATACCATCCGGCACACTGTTGAACAGGCCGCGGTAGCTTTCTTCCGATTCGCGCAAACGTTCTTCCGTTTGTTTACGTTCCGAAATATCGCGGGAAATACCGAAAACTCCTTGTATATCGCCATCGATAATCAAAGGCCCCTTGGTCGTCAAATAGGACAGGCGCCGACCGTCGACAAGCACCGGCTCTTCATAGGTCTGTGTGCGTTTCTCCAGCATAAAACGGCGGTCATCCTGCTGATATTTTTCCGCCAGATTGTCCGGAAACAACTCATAGTCCGATGCGCCCATTAACTGGTCTTTAGTTTTATTCAGTAGCTGGACTAATGCTCGATTGACAAGCTGGTAACGACTGTCGCGGTCCTTGACGAAAATGGCGTCGGAGGAGCCTTCCACCAGAGCATTCAGAACGGCATGCAAACGATTCCGTTCCTGCTCCTGCTGATAGTGCCGGGTAATGTCCTGTACCGTCCCAATGCAGCGGACTTCGGCAATCGACTCGTCGTAAATAGTCTCGCCTCGTGCCTTGACATACTTGATCCGCCCTTCGTCGAACTGTAAACGATGGACGATCTCGAAGGGGCTATGGTTGGCAACCGATTCTCGATAAGTTCGATCGACCAATTCACGGTCTTCCGGATGGACGATTCCCAGAAAACTTTCGTAGGCCACTTCCACCTGCTGAGGAGGCAACTCGAATATAAGAAAAACCTCGTCGGACCACCATATAGTACGCTCAACCAAATTGTATTCCCAACTGCCGATATGGGCCACTTGTTGCGCTTCGCTCAAACGGGATTCACTGCGCCGCACATTCCTCAACAATTCCTTGTGTTCCTGTAACAAATTAAACAATATTCCGGTTTCGACCGAAATGGGTCCGGACAGCGGCCTGATGGCCAGAAAAGTCAAAAAACTGCCCGCCAACGTTAAAATAACGATGAACAGTATTGTTTGCATGGCCTGCGCATAGGCGTCCGCAAAAAAATCGTTGCTATCGTTAACAAACAATACCAATCAGCCCGTATCGCCAATCGGATTAAGGGCAACTATCAATTGTTTTCCGTCAGGAACCGAAAGTAAATGAACAGTTGCTTTTTTCTCCAGTGGGAATTGTTTGACTTGCCCGTTGATAGTTTCAAGAAGATCCCGATGATTCGACTTAATCGACGTCAATAAATCCGTGATGCCCGCCGCCTCCCTCGCCGCCAGGCGGATAGTGCCGCTGCCCCGGTAGCGGAGAAAAAAACCATGCAGAATAGCATCCAGCCGTTGATAATCGAACACAACCAGATCGATACCGGCCTTCATACCTTCGCGATTGTTAATCGGAGCACTAAGCACCAAGCGCTTGCGGCCATCAATCTCTCGCGGCGTCCCTAGCTTGATGGAATCCGCCGCAAAATCTTTCGGCCATAGTGACGTGGGTACGGATTCGCCTATTTGTATCAATACCCGTCCTTTGGTGCTAAGTCTACTAATGCCGATCATATCGGGAGCCAAACGCATGGCATCGGCCAATTTAGGCCGGCTGAATGCCGCTAACGCTTCCTGACTAATCAAGCCCCGGTTGTATTTTTCCAGTTCCTGACGAATACGGGTCCGACTGGTAATTTGCGTGGTGATATTTTTGAGCCGATTAATCTCCGCTTCGAGCGCGGCCGTTTGCAGTTCCATCGCGGACAGCAAGGCGGCCTCAAGCTGTCTCCTCTCGGCGCGATACAATAGATACGTAAAAACCGCGCCCAACAACAAGCTGATCAACACCAGGCTTGTTACGGCGCGGAATTGCAAGCGGCGATGAATTCGATTCGACTGGGGCAAATCGAATTCAGATGCTGAAAAAGCGTTATTGGACACGTCGCATCATGATCCTGGAAAAAAGGTTGAGCGGGGCGACTCACACAGCGCGGCGGCGCGATGTTTAAAAACATCACCTAAGATGAAATAGTTTTATTATCAACCAAGTATAGTAAAAGTGCCGTATTCGTTCCCAGTTATCAACGGCACTGCATCAATTCATATCGATTGGACTCGAAAACTTCTCACCTTATTCGTCGACCTTGCTGACATCGATAAAGCCATGTATGCCGCGCTTGCTTTCCGCCGCCAACCAGGCTTTCAACAGATCCAGGTCCTCGCTTTGTTCCAATTCATCCAGGGGGGCTTTCTTTTTCAATAAGCGGAATGCGGCGGACAAGATTTTATAGCGTGAACCGGTTATGCCGGCGCGTTTCAGGCCTACCGTATTGAGACGGTAATGCCTGGCAGGCCGGCCGCCAATCAACATAAAGGGAATAACGTCTTTATTCAGGCCGGTCGTGCCCTGAACGATGGCGTAGGAACCGACTCGGCAAAACTGGTGCACGACCACACCTCCGCCCATGAAGACATTGCTGCCGACTTCGACATGTCCGCCGATCGCGACATTATTGGCGAATATGGTTTTGTTGCCGACGCTGCAGTCATGGGCGACATGACTGTTATTCATGAAATAGCAATCCGAACCGATGCAGGTGACTCCATCGATTTTCGAGGACCGATGGGCGGTGAACCCTTCGCGAAAAGTGTTACGATCGCCCACTTCCAGCCAGGAAACGCTGTCCGGATCGAAACTGACATCCTGCGGCAAATCGCCTAGGACGACATGAGGATGCAGGATATTGCCCTCGCCCATTCTGACATAACGTTGCACCACGGCATGCGCGCCGATTTGGCAGTGATCGCCGATAACAACATCATTTTCGATCACGGCGAACGGACCCACCTTGATATTGGCGCCCAGTTTCGCACCATCGGCAATGTATGCGGTCGGATGTATGTTTTGTGTCATGTATTATCCTCTCGGGTGAAATTTCTCATGCAAATCCCTTAGCCTCTCTTGCGCGATATGGGTATAGATTTGCGTGGTCGATAAATCCGAATGCCCCAATAATAACTGCACCACGCGCAGGTCCGCGCCATGATTCAATAAATGGGTGGCGAAGGCATGGCGCAAGGTGTGCGGGGACATTTCCTTAGTGATACCGGCTTTCTTGGCGTAGCGTTTGATGATATGCCAGAACGCCTGTCTTGTCATGCCGTTCGCGCGTTTGGTCACGAACAAAAAATCGCACTGCCTGCCGGACAAAAGCAGTTGCCGGCTATCGGCGAAATATCGCTCTATCCAATTCATCGCTTCGGCGCCGATCGGTACCAGCCTTTCCTTATTGCCCTTGCCGGTGATACGGAGACAACCGAGTTGCAGATTCAACTGCTCGAATTTCAATCCGACCAATTCCGACACGCGCAGACCGGTCGCATAAAGCACTTCCAGCATGGCCCGGTCGCGTAACCCCAGCGAATCGCCGGTTTCGGGCGCCGCCAGCAACAATTCGACATCCGCTTCCGACAAGGAGAGCGGTAAAACCCTGCCGATATGCGGCGCGTCGATCAGCGCGGTGGGGGCGACTGTGATCTTACCTTCGCGCAACAGATAATTATAGAAGCGGCGCAGGCTGGACAATATTCTGGCGGACGTGCGATGACCGATGCCCTGACGATAACGAGTCGCCAAAAACTCGGCGATATCCGCCTCGTCGGCATCTGTCAGTGTCTTATTATTTAACCATTTCGAAAACTGCCGCAAATCGCTGCCGTAGGCCGCCAACGTGTTGTTACTGAGCCCGAACTCCACCCACAACGCGTCAAGAAAAAGATCGATTAACCTCACCGCGTCCGGCGTTATTTCATCTTCTCTGTGTTGCTTCATATTGTAGGATTCGGCGTTTTAGTTCAACATACGGCCCTTCCTTTTGCCCCATGAAGCCGCCGATTCCGCGCACGGCCACCACTCGGTGACAAGGGATAAAACCGGGAAATGGATTGCTTCTGCAGGCGTTGGCGACGGCGCGGGCACCGGAACCGACTCGTTGCGCCAATTGCGCATACGTCAACGTTTCGCCAAAAGGAATTCGGATCAGTTCTTGCCAGACCCGATGACAGAATTCCGTCCCCTGCCGCCGCAGTACAAGATTTAATTCGCAGCGCTCGGGCCGCTCTAGAAACAGCCTGACCTCTCGTTGCAACGACGTACAGCAATTTGCTTCATGCCCCGATAAAGGATGCCATTCGCTATGTTGTATCACTTCATCGGTCAAATACAAATACAGAACAGCAAAGTCCGTTACGACCGGAACCTTACTTTCAGCGTTATCTTGCGACGTTTGCCAACAAATCGTTAATCCCATAGCTTTGTCACGAGCAAAAAAAAGGCAGCCTAACCGGCTGCCTTTTCGATCCGAAGCGGTTTCCGTAAACTTTCGATTAGGAAAGTTTTTCTTTAATACGAGCCGCTTTACCGGTCAGTTCGCGCATATAATACAGTTTCGCGCGACGAACGTCACCACGACGCTTCACTTCAATACTGCTGACCAGCGGACTGTGCGTTTGGAATACACGCTCGACGCCGACACCGTGAGAAATTTTTCTGACGGTGAAAGCCGAATTCAAACCACGATTCCGTTTTGCGATCACCACGCCTTCGAAAGCCTGCAGTCTTTCGCGGTTACCTTCGATAACTTTCACCTGAACGACGACGGTATCGCCAGGACCAAATTCCGGTACGTCTTTTTTCAGCTGTGCCGCTTCCAATTCTTTAATAATATTACTCATTACCACACCCTAATTAACATCTATTTCAGTTTTAAACTCTTCCAGCAAAACAAGCTGTTCCGCCGTTAATGCCATTTTTTTTATCAAATCCGGCCGTCTCAGCCAGGTCCGGCCCAAGGCTTGTTTCAAACGCCACCGCTCGATCGCCGCATGATTGCCGGTCAGCAACACCTTCGGCACATCGCCCAGCTCGCTTGCTTCCGGCCGGGTAAAATGCGGACAATCCAGCAGACCTCGCATGTGCGAATCCTGCATTGCCGATTGTTCATGCCCCAGCACACCGGGAATCAACCGTGTCACCGCATCGATGACGATCAAGGCGGCCAGTTCGCCGCCGCTAATAACATAATCACCCAGGGACCACTCATCGTCACAAACGTTTTCGATAAAACGCTCATCGATCCCTTCATAACGCCCCGCCACCAGAATCAGCTGGGATACATCGGCGACTTCCGCCAACACCGCCTGAGTCAACGGCTTGCCTTGCGGACTCAAGCACACCACCCGCGACGTTCCAGAATTATCTTGCCGTCTGGCGTCATTAACCGCCTCCAACAACGGCGGGAATTTCATTACCATTCCCGGCCCGCCGCCATAAGGCCTGTCATCGACCGTCCTGTGCCTGTCGTGGGTATAATCGCGCGGATTCCAGGTCGCCAGTTGCACCACGCCCCGCTCGATGGCCTTTCCCGTCACGCCATAACCGGCGGCGTCCCGCACCATCTGAGGAAACAGTGTGACCACGTCAAAACGCATGGCAAGCGCTAAAAATCAGGATCCCAATCCACGATCATCAACCCGTTTTCAATATCCACATTCAACACGGTCTGCTGTTGCAAAAAAGGAATCAACCGTTCCTTTTTACCATCCTTCACCACCAGCACGTCATTGGCGCCGGTTTCCATTAGATGATCAACAATTCCCAATGCTTCGCCTTGTTCGGTTTCTACCCGTAGACCGACCAAATCGGCCCAGTAGTATTCGCCTTGCTCCGGAACCGGCAACTGTTCTTTATCGATCAGAATATCCCAACCGATCAGGGCCGCCGCCGCATCACGATCGGCAACCCCTTCCAGCGCAGCAACCACCAGTTTTCCCTGGCGCTGGCCGCCGACCAGATGCATTTCCTTGGTTTCTCCCTTTCTTTGCAAATACCAGGGAGAATAATTCAGGATATTTTCTCTTGGCTCGGTGAAGGAAAAAACCTTAACCCAACCCTTGACCCCGAAAACGCCGTTGATTTCGCCGACTTTAATAAAATCCTTAGCCGACAATGTTGCTTATGCGGCAGCCTTGGCAGCTTCTTTGATCAATTTAGCTACACGCTCGGATGGTTGCGCACCATGGGATTTCCAGTATTCAACACGCTCACTGTCCAACCGCAGTCTTTCTTCGTTGCCTTGCGCCAGAGGATTGAAAAAGCCCAGACGTTCGATGTAACGGCCATCGCGGCTGTTTCTGCTGTCAGTGACTACAACGTGATAAAAGGGACGGTCTTTCGCGCCGCCTCTGGATAAACGAATGGATACCATTTAACAAACACCCTAAAAATATTAAGTCAAAAAAATTAATCCGCCTATTTTACGCGAATTAATAAATATGTGAAGAACAAATTACAAAATCGGCAGCAATAGCGGCTTCACGAAAAGACATCGCGGCCGTATTGCGGAAATACCCGGTTTGCCGGAACATTTCCGAACCTCCGGCGGATACTCACATCCGCATGCCGCGCATGTTGCCCTTCAAGCCGCGCATCATATTGGTCATGTTGCCCTTGGTGAAGCGCTTCATCATCTTCTGCATCATTTTATGTTGCTTTAGAATACGATTCACGTCCTGCAATTCCTGCCCACATCCGGCGGCGATACGCCTTTTCCGGCTGCCTTTAATCAGATCGGGAAAACGCCGCTCCTGTTTGGTCATCGAATTGATCACCGCAATCTGGCGCGCCAACGCCTTGTCGTCGACCTTATCGCGCATCTCCTTGGGAACTTCATTGACGCCCGGCAACTTGTCCATCATCGCGCCGACGCCGCCCATATTCTGCATTTGCTCCAGTTGTTCCTTCAAATCATCCAAATCAAAACTTTTGCCTTTTTGGATTTTTTTCGCCAGTTTCTCGGCTTTTTTCTTATCCGCCTTCTGTTCGATTTCCTCGATCAGGGTCAAGACATCGCCCATGCCGAGGATACGAGAGGCGATACGATCGGGATGGAAAGGCTCCAACGCATCGGTTTTTTCGCCGACACCGATGAATTTAATGGGCTTGCCGGTAATATGACGAATCGACAATGCAGCGCCACCGCGCGCATCGCCATCGGCCTTGGTCAAGATCACACCGGTCAACGGCAAAGCGTCGTGAAAAGCCTTCGCCGTATTGGCGGCATCCTGACCGGTCATGCTGTCCACCACGAACAACGTTTCGACCGGCTTGATCGCCGCGTGCAGCTCCTTGATCTCGCCCATCATCTCGTCATCGATATGCAAGCGACCGGCCGTATCGACAATCAGCACATCCAGGAACTGGCGTTTGGCCGCATCAATCGCCCGATTGGCGATGTCGACCGGTTTTTCCGAGGCATCGCTGTCGAAAAACACCAGATCCAGATCGTCGGCCAGCGTCTGCAACTGCTTGATCGCAGCCGGACGGTAAATATCGGCGCTGACCACACCAACTTTCTTCTTTTCCTTCTGCTTTAGATAACGGCCCAGTTTGGCAACGGTCGTCGTCTTACCTGCCCCCTGCAACCCCGCCATCAACACGATCGCCGGCGGATTGGTCTTCAGGTTGAGCGCTTCATTGGCTTCCCCCATCACCTTGATCAATTCGGACTGAACCAGCTTGATCAGCGCCTGTCCCGGCGACAAGCTGGACTGGACCTCTTGTCCTAGCGCGCCCTCCTTGACCCGTTCTATGAATTCGGTGACCACCGGCAAGGCCACGTCCGCCTCGAGCAGCGCCATCCGAACCTCGCGCATGGTCTCCTTAATATTGCTCTCCGTCAGCCGGCCCTGACCTTTTAACTTTTTCAAAGTACCGCTTAAGCGGTCGGTTAAATTATCAAACATATCGCTATCTTTATTCTTGGTTGATCAAGACAGAGCTTTTGCCCTATGACTATTCAGCTGATTATATTACCATATCGAATTACTTGAATTATTATTTCTGCACCTGAAATCCGCCAGAACTGAATATGAATCCTGCTATCATCGGCATATTATCGATCTGCTGCTATTCCGGCAGTACCCTGCTACTGTCGAAAGATATCGTGGACGAAAAATCGCAATACCGCTCCACTTATCCGGGCTGGATCGCGGTGCTGCTTCATTTCATCTATACGGCCATCGTATCCGTGCAGCAAGACGGCTTGGATTTCGGTTTTTTCGGCATCGGCTCGACCATCACCTCGATCATTGCCCTGCTGCTGCTCATGACCAGCTTGAACAAGCCGATCGAGAAGCTGGGAATCGCGATTTTTCCGCTCGCCATCTTGATGCTGGCGCTGACCCTGCTGTTTCCCGACCAAGAACACAGCCTGCATCGATACGGCTGGCAAATGGCCACCCATATCTTCACGTCGATCATCGCTTTCAGCCTGTTGAACATCGCCGCGTTGCAAGCCATTTTCCTGGCCATCCACGAACGGCAACTGAGGAAACATCCGCCGCGCAAAATCATCTTGACCCTGCCGCCGCTGCAAACCATGGAGGCGCTGCTCTTTCAAATGATTAAGGCGGGCGTTATCTTTTTGACGATCTCGCTGATCAGCGGCTTTATCTTCATAGACAACTTATTCGCCCAGCATCTGGCGCATAAAACCGTGCTGTCGATACTGGCCTGGCTGATTTTTTCCGCCCTGCTGTTCGGACGGATGCGTTACGGTTGGCGCGGCCAGACCGCGACGAAATGGACCTTGGCGGGATTCATCCTGCTGTTGCTGGCCTATTTCGGCAGCAAACTGGTGTTGGAATTGATTTTGAATATAGACTGATTATTTGGACGAGTAGGCCTTGACCGCGTTTTTGCCCTGCTTCATTTTTTGGATTTCCGCCTGCAAAGACCCGCGCTCCTCGGTTATCAGGTTCGCCAATTGCTTATCGGTCTCGATAATGTGATGAATGCCTTCCGCTACACGCCGGTCTTCGAGTACAGCTTTATTGGCAAAAAACTCATGAATCAAACGATCCCTGAGACTTTGTAGCTTTGCGACCTCTGCCCATTGCTGCTGCTCGGCTTTGCGCAACATCAAATCGGCCAACTCCAGCACACGGCCCAGATCGAGCTGCTGTTGGGCAATCATCTCTGAATCAGCCATTAGCAGCCTGTCTTTGTTCCATAGGGATCGCCACCCAGGCCGACTTGATTTCTTTAATTAAGTCCGCGACTTCGGACAATATCGCCACATCGTTTTTTAGATTCGCCTCGAACAAGCGCCGTTGCATGTAGTCATATAAATTATCCAGGTTTTCGGCTATTTCGCCGCCGCGATCTCTGTCGAGCGAAGCACGCAAACCATCGACTATGGCAATCACTCTGCCGATTTTCTGGCCTTTCTCTTCGATATCATTGCGCTCTAAGGCCCCCTTGGCAATGGCTATACGTTCTAATGCGCCATCGAACAACATGACGATCAATTGATGGGGGTCGGCCGAATCGGCCCCGACTTGGGTACCGACTTGTTTATACTGATTCATGGCTCTATTAGACAATGCATTCATCATATCCACCTGCTACTTATTTCTTCGATATATTATTGTAAGGAAGAGAGGCCAATTGCTGGCTTAAAAAAGATCCTGTGCTTTG
Source organism: Methylomarinum vadi (assembly GCF_000733935.1). Lineage (NCBI taxonomy): Bacteria > Pseudomonadati > Pseudomonadota > Gammaproteobacteria > Methylococcales > Methylococcaceae > Methylomarinum > Methylomarinum vadi. The sequence continues at coordinate 4,281,921 of NZ_JPON01000001.1, read as the reverse complement.
TATCTGCCCCAGCATCGCATCCATCGCATTAAACCGGCTCAACAGTCTTTCTTCATATTTAGCGATCTTATCGTTCAAATCCAATCGTTCGTCATTTATCTGATCCAGACTCTTTTGCAAACCTTCGGTTTTGGCCGTCAAGCTGCCGTCACTATCCAGTAAACCGCCTAACACCGAATCCAGTTTTTCCATCAAGCCCCTGGAAAAATTGACAGATCCAAGATCGCCGCTGACGCCGCCATCGACAAACAACTTCAAGCCGTTCGTTGCGGTCAAATACTGGCCATCGCCTTCGGCGGCAATACCGCCTATCGTCCCCGCCACATCCGTTCCGTCCACGCCCGCCGCGACAGCCAGACCTAAATCGCTGGCGTTCGATTCGGTGATCTCAACCTGGGAACCGGAGCCGAAGGTTTGTGAAGCAATCATCATCCTATTGTTAGCGCCATCATAACTGACCGTTACTTTGGCCCCTTGATTTCTCAACGTCTCGTTGCCATTGATCTGCGCCTGGATTTCCGCCGCCAACTCGTTCGCATTGGCATAAACGCCCGCGCTAAGCGTGATCGCACTCGATAAAGACCCATCGACATTGATTTTGAACGTATCGTTAACGCCGGCGGTGACGGTTAGCGAATTCACGCTATTAGTGGCGCCGGACAACAATGCTTGCGTGGCCGCCTGGGTCACATTGACCGCATAATTTCCGGTTTGCGTATCGCCGGTATTGGAAAAGAAAGCAACATTATCATTGCTGGGCCTGCCGATTTGGGTAAAAACGGCCGCAACCCCGTCCGGGTCCGACTTAAGCGCCTCGGTCAACTTACCGCTATCGAACTTTAACGTGCCGTCAGCCTGCGTCGTTATCCCTAAGTCAACCAAAGTTCTTATGGAGGTGCCTTCCAACCCACTGACTAAGCTGCCCAACACGGAACGGATTTGGCTCATTCCACTTCTGAGCGTTGCATCGCCCAACAAAGCGCTGCCCGATTGCGTCTGCGGATCATAACTAGTCAGATCTTTGACGGAAGAAGCCAATTCATTGAAACTATCGACAAAGCCTTGCAACGAGTCGACGACACCTTCGGTAGAGTGAGATATGTCGAGACTAATTGTCTCTCCAGGCTGGGCCTGGGCCAAATCCAAGCTTATGCCTTTCAGAGTATCATTGAACGTATTTGTTGCACTAGTCACATCCAAGCCGTTAATGCTCAAGATGGAATCCTGGGCCACTTGGGTTTGCTCCATACTCGTCGCCGTCTCGTTGAATTCGAACTGCGACAAGCTGGGGTCGTCGACCGTAATTTGCATACTGTTCGCGGCGCCAGTTTTTTCGGACGCCAACACTAAGCGGTAAGCGCTGCCATCATAGACGATGCTGGCGTTAACACCGGCATTGGCTTCGTTGATCGCATCGCGCATTCCGGTCAACGTGTTGTTACTGCCATCCAGAGTTAGCGTTAAAGTTCCCTTCTCCGGATTTTGGTTGAAACCATTATAGGCATCGGTGTCAGGATCATAGTCCGTCGCACCGAATTTGATCGTTAAAGTTCCCGTACCGACTGTCGCATTAGCATCGGCAAACCCCGCCGAAACCAAACTTTGCGCTTGAGCCAGTTGTTTCGATTCGAGATTAAAATGTCCGGTTTCGGCATTGCTACTGACCGACGCGCTAATCACATCGCTTTGACTGGTCTTCGCCTGGAGAGCCTCAAATTTGCCGGAATCCCGTAAACCAGCCAGCGATGATCTAAAATCAGACAGGGCGCTCTTGAAAATACCATAGGAGGAAAGCTTGGATTGAATATCGGATTCCTGTTTGGTCAACTGAAATTCCTGCGGCTGCCGTTCCGCCGCCACCAAGCCATCGACGATACTGCGCACATCGATACCGGAACCCAAGCCTAAAGATGTTACTCCACCAGCCATTACTTCCCCCTATTTGAATCAAGCCTTGTCTCTTAATAACAAGCCGCCGAACGCATCTTCACTTGACAGCTCTTGCAAATGCTCCGCCAATTTAACAACAAATTCCGGCGGGATCTGCCTAATCACTTCATCCGTTTCAGCGTCCTTCACTTCAATAACGACATCCTGTGTCGTCTCATTAACCGAAAAAGACAAATTACGCCGTTCGGTTTGAAAAAATTGATTCACTTCGGATACAGCCGTTTCAACATCTTTTTTCTGCGATATTCGGGAATTCACCGAACCAACAGAATCGCTTCGGTTATCTTCACCTTGAATGGCACTGCCTACCGTTTTGACAATTGCTCTACTGTCAGCTGCCGTTTTTACGACAGGGGCATTTCGAACACTTTCCCCTATATGGGGAGTTATATTGTTGATATCCATTGTTCTGCCCTCGAAAAAATACCAATAACAGCGGAAAGGCGGCAATATATTGCCGCCTTTCCTTTACCTTGGTTATTGCAGTAAAGACAATACACTTTGCGATGAAGCATTCGCCTGAGCCAGCATCGAGATGCCGGCCTGCTGCAAGATTTGGTTTCTAGCCAGATTTGCAGATTCCTGAGCAAAATCGGCATCCTGCACCCGAGATCGGGCGGAAGAAACATTCTGGGAAACATTTTCCAGATTACTGATAGTCGCGGAGAAACGGTTTTGAATGGCACCCAGATCAGCACGGGCATTGTCGATAAAATCCAGCGCCCCGTCCACGATGCTCAAGGCGTCGTTGGACCCCCGCTGGGTGCTGATGTCGATCGTATCCACCGATTGCAGCGAGGACGTGCCGGCGGCCACAGTACCGGATGTGTCGGCGATCGTAAAATTTTTGGACGAATTATAGGTGATACTGCCACCTACCGTAATGGTACCATCGGTTGATGCCACTGCGCTCCCCACTTCCTCGGCCGCGTCAAACAAACCAGTCTCGTTTACCCCCGTCACGTCGAACGAACCTGTACCACTTACGTTGGTTAGCTTTATATCCTTACCGGTACTGTGGGTCAACAGAATCGACTTTTTATCGTCGCTGACCTTGGCGGTAATTCCGGTTTCTCCCGACACGGCGTTAATCGCGTCGCTCAAGGCGCTGACGTCGCCGTTCGCGCCGATGTCGGCGGTAATGCTGACCGCTGTGCTGTTGGAGCCGGTCAAATCGATACTGATACCGCCGCTGCTGAAATTATCCAGCTTGGCGAAATTGACCGCCTGCGCAGTAACCCCGGTTTCGTCGGCTGCCGCATTCACCGAGGCGGCAATCGCTTCCGCAGAATCACCCGCATTAACCGTGACATTCGCAGCACCGAAGGCGCCGGTAATGGTCATGGTTCCGGAAGCCACCCCATTCGCGCCGCTGCTTCCTGACCCTTGCGCGGATTGAATTTCGGTGTCGCTATTCAACTCCTGGGTACCGATGCTGCCGATGCGGGCGGTACCAACACTAACATTGATACTTTCTCCCGCGTAGGCGCCGATTTGAAACGACTGCGCATTGAACGAGCCGTCCAGCAGGTTTTTTCCGTTAAAACTGGTCGTCGTTGCAATACGCTCCAGCTCCGCTTTCAACTGGTTGACCTCTTTCTGCAAGCTGGAACGGTCCGAGGCGCTGTTGCTATCGTTGGCCGATTGCACCGCCAACTCGCGCATTCTTTGCAATATATTGGTCGATTCCTGCATCGCACCCTCGGCGGTTTGCGCCAGCGAAATACCGTCGTTGGCATTTCTGACGGCTTGATTTAGGCCTTTAACTTGAGCGGTCATACGGTCACTGATCGCCAGCCCAGCGGCATCGTCTTTCGCACTGTTGATACGTAAGCCGGAAGACAATCGCTCCATCGCGGTCGACATGCCGGACTGAGAACGATTCAACTGTCTTTGAGCGTTGATTGATGCAATGTTTGTATTGATAACTTGAGCCATGATGCTACCCTCTGGATTTTATGTCAAACCCGCCTTCGAACTTAGTCGAAGACCGTATTAATTGTTCGTTCACTGTGGTTATCGTCAGGCCCAGAGAAAACTTAAACCCTTTTTTGCCAATTAAAATCAGTAGTAGCTCACAAAACTCGCCAAGCTGAATCCATCGCCAACGAGTATATCTAACCCCGACATTGGCGAAAGAGCCGCCGGCCGTGCCGAAATAAGACTCTTCCCCAACTTGTCGAGCAACAACCCCGGTTCCTTATCCTTGCAGCAAATTCAATACATTCTGGTTGGACGCATTGGCCTGAGCCAACATCGAAATACCGGCCTGCTGCAGGATTTGCGCCTTCGCCAGGGCCGCCGATTCCTTGGCAAAATCCGCATCCTGTATCCGTGATTTGGCCGCCGATACGTTCTGCGACACGTTCTCCAGATTCGCGATAGTCGCCTGGAAACGATTTTGAATGGCACCTAGGTCGGCGCGGGCGTTATCGATAAAATCCAACGCCCCGTCGACGATGCTCAAGGCGTCGTTAGAACCACGCTGAGTACTGATGTCGATCGTTTCCACCGATTGCAGCGTGGATGTGCCCGCGGCTACCGTATTCGAAGTATCGGCGATTTTAAAGTTCTTGGACGAATTGTAGGTTATGCTGCCGCCCACAGTAATGGTGCCGTCGGTCGATGCCACCGGACCTCCGACTTCCTCGGCCACATCGAACGAACCGGTTTCGTTGACCCCCGTCACATCGAAGGTGCCGGTTCCGCTCACGTTGGTTAGCTTAATGTCCTTGCCTGTACTGTGGGTCAGTAAAATTTCGGTTTTATCGTCGCTGATCTTGGCGGTAATACCAGTCTCTCCCGATACCGCGTTAATCGCGTCGCTCAACGCGCTGACGTCGCCGTTCGCACCGATGTCGGCGGTAATGCTGACCGCAGTGCTGTTGGAGCCGGTCAAATCGATGCTGATACCACCGCTGGTGAAATTATCCAGTTTAGCGAAATTGACTGCCTGCGCGGCTACCCCGGTGTTATCGGAGGCCGCGTTGACCGCAGCGGCGATATCCTCCGCGGCGTCCCCTGCGTTAACCGTAATATCCGCCGTACCGAAGGCGCCGGTAATGGTTAGGGTTCCGGACGCTACTCCATTCATTCCGGCGGTTCCAGAACCTTGTGCGCTTTGAATTTCTGTATCGCTGTTTAGCTCCTGGGTCCCAATACTACCGATACGGGAGGTACCGACGCTTACGCTAATGCTTTCCCCGGCATAAGCGCCGATATGAAACGATTGCGCATTGAACGAGCCGTCCAATAGATTCTTTCCGTTGAAGCTGGTTGTGGTTGCGATGCGTTCCAGCTCCGCTTTCAACTGGTTGACCTCTTTCTGCAAGCTGGAACGGTCCGAGGCGCTGTTGCTATCGTTGGCCGACTGCACAGCCAACTCGCGCATTCTTTGCAATATATTGGTCGATTCTTGCATCGCGCCTTCCGCGGTTTGCGCCAGCGAAATGCCGTCGTTGGCGTTTCTGACCGCCTGATTCAACCCTCGAACCTGGGCCGTCATCCTGTCAGCAATCGCCAAGCCGGCGGCATCGTCTTTGGCGCTGTTGATGCGCAACCCGGAAGAAAGGCGCTCCATAGCGTTTTGCTGTAACCCCTGCGAACGGTTTAACTGACGCTGGGCATTGATGGATGCGATATTGGTATTGATTACTTGTGGCATGATTATCCCCTTGGCTTGGATTATTTTCTTTCCAAACCAAATAAGCAAGCGTCATGCCATTACAACCAAGACCATTAACATACTGATAATTAAAAGAAATAAAATCTTACTTTATGCAACGTCAATAATCCGGCACAAACTGTTCCTGATTTACGGCAATAATGCGCCGTACCACTGCGGCAAGTGATCTTCCAAAATATAGTTTTCGATCACCCACTGCCGCAAGGCTTGCCCTTCTTGTCGCAGAAATTCCGGCTCTTGAAGCTTGTCCCGAATCGTCCGTACCCAATGGTCTGGATTGTTGGCTACGCGAGTGACCGGCGCGCCTCGATAAGGCAGGATGTCGGTACAGACGACCGGCCACCCCAGAATTCCGTATTCCAGCAAGCGCAGATTGGTTTTAGCCTCATTGAACTTATTATGCTCCAGCGGTGCGATAGCCAGGTCCAGATTCAAATCGGCTAATTTTTGCGGATACATATCGAACACGACCCCAGGATGGAATTCTTTTATATAAGGTCTCAGTATTTCCGGACACATTCCCATGAAGATCCAATCGACCTCGCGGTGCAGTGCCTCGACCACCGGAAATATGAATTCCAGATCGCCGCGATGTTCGATACCGCCGGCCCAACCGACCCTAGGCTTGCCGTGTATCGATTTTTCCGGCAATTGCAGAGTCAACCAGCGCTCGGTTTCTAAATAATTGGGCACCACGGCGATATTATCTGTAAATTTAGCGAACGCTTCAGCCAACACCTCATTGGCAACGATAACCCGGTCCGACAATCGCATTATTTTTTTCAACCTGCGCCGCAGATCCTTGGGCCACTGGCCTTGTTTCGGATGTTTTTTAGGCAACGAAAACAATAAATCGTCCTGACCGTAAACCATGAATACGTCGTTGAACCGCCGATACTTGCTCCATGCATCGATGAAATAATCGACAAAGGCGTTCTGCAAAAACAACACATCCGGCTTCGCGCGCTCGACTTCGACCACATCGGGGATAATCGCTTCCGCATGATTGGGCAACAGACTGCTTTGTATCATCGCCGCCTTGGTCAACGCCCGCAGCGGAGACCGCACGCGGTATTCGCCGACCCCCGAATCGTTTCCGGGAAATGCGTATATACGGGGTTTGTCATGAAAATCGACGTTCCAGGTAACGTCGGTCTTGGTTTCGATTTGAATATCGAGGTGTTTCAAACTGAGATTTCGGTTAAAGGCGGGGTCTCGCGCCAACTGCGGCAACCATTTTTTCAACATATGATCGGCTTCCGCCCGGCTTCTTTCCTTTTTCTCCTTGCTTGGTTGTTCTTTTTTCAAGGAGCTCGAACCGTGATGGACAACGGTCGAAAAAGGAGTCCAAACAATCCGATAACCGAGCTCTTTGACTTTCAGACACAAATCGACATCGTTGAACAACACCTTGAAATTTTCCGCGTCCAATCCTCCGACCTGCTTGTATAAATCCTTTTCGATCAACAGACAGGCGGCGGTGACCGCCGAGTAATCCTGAGTCAGCTGCAGACGCCCCATGTAACCTGGCGCATCCATTGCTTCACCGATGAACGGGTGGTCGGCGACGCCGAATTGTCCAAGCCCCAGCACCACGCCAGCATGCTGAACTTGCTTATTGGGAAAGATCAAGCGCGGACCGACGATTCCCACGTCGCTTCTCAACCCTTCCGCCAGCAGGCGGCTCAACCATTCCTCCTGAATAATCACGGTATCGTTATTCAATAGCAGAAGATAATCGCCCTGGGCCCGCTCGGCAGCAAAATTATTGATAGCCGAGAAATTATAGGGCCGGTCGTACGACAACAGCCCTACTCTCGCCTCTCGAACGGATATGTCGGCCAGGTATGCTAGGGTCTCGGGGTCGTCGCTTTGATTATCCACAATCAGGATTTCATAATGCGGGTAACCGGTTTTTTCCAGAATACTCTCGACGCACGGCCGGATCAGGTCCAGGCGGTTTTTCGTCGGGATGATGATCGATACCAGCGGGCTCGACGCGAGCGGGCGCTGCAGATATAAAGTCCCCGGCAACAAGCCGTCGGCGATATCGATCACTTCGCCTTGTTCCCGGAAATAAGCGGACAACGCGCTTTTTCTGCGCTCGCCGGCAAGCAGTCTGGCCTGATCGGCCGCCTCCCGGCGATGCAGGAGAATATTTGGAATATGGCCGATCGTAGCGCCATAATCCTGATCGCCACCCCGCAACACCAGTTCCCAGGATAGGAAAATATCCGGAAATTTGCCAGCACCGCAGCGCTCCAGCAAAGCCGTCCTGAACATGACCAGGCCTCCGATGTAATCGGTCGCATAAAATAAATCGAGGTTAAAATCCGGCTTAAATCGGGGGCTGTGGAAAAAGCCTTCCGGGCTTACCCTGTCTTCGTCGCTGTAGATGGCCTCCCAATCAGGATAACGATGTGAATTCTCGACAAAACACGACAATGCGTGAGGCTCCAGGTAATCGCCCGGCTCCAAAAAGCATCCCCATTCTGCTTGTCGCCCTCCTGCAAGCGACAACAACGCAGCGACATTTAACGGCTGTTCCCGGGTGACCCACTCCAACTGCGGCATTTCGTCGAATAAAGGATCCGGGCACGCCAACGGACTGACCACGGTTAGATGCCAGTTGGTGTAGGTTTGTCCGCCCAGGCTGTCCAAGGTATCGGCCAGGGCGGTCAAATCGGGCTGCTCGACAAAAACGAAACATCGAATCGCCGGCTTGAACTCGGGGTATTCCACCAAGGACATGCCGTCCCGGGCGAGTTCGTATTCCCGTTTTTTTTCCAGCCAGTTCTGGTATTCGATGTCATCCAACTTAGGCAAGCGGTCGGTGATCGTGTAACCGGACGAACGACATAACACGCCGAACAAGCGCTCGACCGCATGCGCCAAGGTCCCGTCGGTCTGACCCGTTTCGTTTTCGAAGGTTTCGGCGTTCAAATTCAAGGCCAACAGAGTCTCAAGCGCCTGCGGCCTGAACCAAAACATCGCTCCGGCCGGAAACACGAACCCGCTCTTGTCGAAAGCCTCTTTATCGATGCCGGGTATAAGACGTTGAATGACCGGGAAATTGACGTCGCCGGACAGAGTGCGATACAGATAACCGAACGGCGCGAATATCCCAAGCTTAGGATCGGTTTCGAACAGTTCGATTATGTCGTCGACTCGTTTTTGCCATTGCACCAGGGAGCGCATCATGCGCCCCCGCCATTGCTCGGCCTGACCATCGCTGTTGATTTGCATTGCCGGGCTGCAGTGCAGCTTTAAAATCAAATCGTACCCCAACGACTGAATTTCCCGGTATACGGTCAAAAACGGCAGGATATCCCGCCCCTTACTCAGCACCCTAAAGACGCGCGATTCGGGAAACCTGTTTGAAATTTCGTCGATCAGACTGTCGTTCGTCCCTTCGGGGATCGTGACATAAAGATCGAATTTCCTGGCTATCGCCGAGAGGGAAACGCAAAGCTCATCCCATAATTCGGCATCAGACAAATGCAGGATTACCGCAATCGAGCAAATTTTTGTGCGGCCATCCGTTTGACCGCTCGTTAAGCTCGCCAGCATGCGGTTTTGGGCGTCCTTGACCGCAGTCGAATTCAAGCAACCGTGCTTGTGATAAATTTCTTCGAAGACATCCGAGTAATTCGCGACATGCGCCTTGGTAACGCTCGTTGTGCCTTGTCTTTCGTGTACCTCTACTGTGACTTTCGGAATATGATGAAAACGACATCGGCTACTAAGCCGAATCAGAAGCTCCCAATCTTCAAGGCACTGCAAAGACTCTTCGAAAAACCCGACCTCTTTCAAGTAATCCGAACGCACCCCCCAGGTATTGATCGGTATGAAGTTAGAAACATAGAGCCTCTCTCTACTGTACTCGATATCGTTATAGATGACGGCTCTTCTGACCACCGATTGATCGTCGTCGTAAAGAACGGACTCGGCCAACGTATAAACAAAATTAGTAGACTCCAATCCCTTAACGACCGTTGTCAAATGATCCGGCTTGAACACATCGTCGTCGTCCAGAAAACAAATCACTTCCCCTTTGGCGAATTTGAGCCCGATGTTTCGTGCCTGCGACTGCCCGTAGTTCCGATTTAACTCCATTAGCTTAATGCGGGGATCGGCCAGGCCTTCGGAGAGAACGACCGGCGCCCCACCGTCGTTAATAATGATGACTTCCCAATTTTGATAGCGTTGCTGCTGTAACGACTTGATCGCATTGGGGAGTAATTGAAGCCTGTTCAGCGTCGGTAATATGACCGATACCAACGGGGTTTCGCAAGAAAACGGAACGACCGGATTATCGAACGCGTGCCGCCGGGAAACCAAATCCAACTCGGCAAGCGTTTCATCAGTTGCGCTCAGTAGCGATCGCGGGGTATCGAACCGTCGCTGCAAGCGGCCGGTTTCGATCAAATCGACCCAGCCTTGGATAATCGCCTGCCAGGAATAACAGCGCGTCCAGTGCCGGTATCCTATTTCGCCCAAACGGCGACCAAGCTCGGGGGAATCCGATAAACGGCCCAGAACCTGCTTGAAATCGACCAGCTCGCAGACGATGCCGCCGGCATGATCGTGCACGGCGCCGCACATCGGGGTCGCCAGCCAAGGCGTCTTGTGGGACATCGCTTCCAATACGGTGATCGGAGAGCCTTCGCCGTGAGATGCCAACACAAGGGCATCCGCAGCCTCCATCGCCGCCGCTATCCATTCCTTGTCCAAGCCCGGTATGAACAAGATATCGGGCCGCAGGGCCAGCTTTTCGGAAACCGCGGCCGCGCAATCGGTCTCGGCCGGATGGCCGATCAAGACGAGTTTCCAGTTCTCGGGCAGGCTGTCTAAAGCGTCGATCAGGCCGAGATGGTTTTTTACCCGGTAAAGATTGGCGACATGCAGAATCAAGAAAGCGTCTCCAGCGATCGAATATCTGGCTCGGAAATCGCCAGCCGGTTGACAAGCTGCGACCGCATTCGGTATATAGGCGGAATCTATTTCCGACTGGCGCATGAAACGAACGTCGGCGCCGGATTGCGTCATGGTCAACACGGCCGAGGACGATTTCAGGATTCGGGACAGCCTTTCCCGAAAGGACTGATTGCCCATCCATTTGGAATAGCCGTCTTCGTTGATGATCGGCTGAATGATAACGCTACCGCGTTGCAGCGGAAGCAGTTTTTCTACGCTCCAGATAATCGGCCCCAGCGGATCCTGGACCAGAATACAGCAATCGTAGACTTCGGAAGCCACTGTGCGGGCAATCGCCTGGGAAAATTGAACTTGATCTTCGCTGACGATCGTGACACCGTGAAAATCGCGGCCAGTCCGTCCGGCATGTTGTTGCGTCAGAACGGTAACGGCATATCCCTGGCCAAGCAGTTCCAGACTAAGCTGTTCCATGCTCGACTCCAACCCGCCGACAGACGGCCAAAAGTGACTGCAGACGATCAATATCTTCTTTCGTCCTCCGGCGGCGGCCAGCGTCGGCGAGGTTTGCTCGTCGCTCGTGAGCGACGAGTCAGCATCATCGGCCTTGCCGTCCAATAGTCGGCTCGCCCAAAGCCTGCGGTCTTGCGGGTAAACCTCCGGGTGAGCCAGAACGATCTGCGCCACCAGTTGCTCGCGCCGTTTATTGGCATCGACCAACATGCTCGAATCGCCCTTACGATAGAGAAACAGAGGTTCCGGAACCAACTTGCCTTGCCAACCCCGCTCCATCGCCGATATCCAGAAATTCCAGTCTTCATAGGAATTGAAATTCGTGTCGTAGCCTCCGACAGACTCGAACACCTCCTTGCGATACAGCGAGCAATAAGGCAGATAATTATCGTATTTTTCCTTTTCCAGGCTGAACGGCCCGGTTTTCCAGATGTCGCTCCTGCTACCGAAATGCCGGATATACGTATAAACGATCCCGACCGCCGGATCGGATTGCAAAACGGCAACCGTTTTTTCCAACATCGTGGAATCCAGTTTGTCGTCGGCGTCCAACGGCAAAATGTACTTTCCGTTCGCTATGCCGACGCCCTTGTTCCGCGCATCCGACAAGCCGCCATTATCCTGTTCCAGCAAGCGAATAAGCGACCCGCTATAGCGCCGGATAAGCTGTCTTGCCACTTCGCCGGTGTCATCGGGACTGCCGTCGTTTACTATGATGCACTCCCAATCGGCGAATGTTTGGGCAACAACGCTCGCCACCACCTCGGGCAGATAATGTGCCTGCTTATAACACGGTATCACGACGCTGACTAAAGGCGTGCGCTCTTTATCGTTTGTTGAAACATCTTGGCTTTCGGACCTGCTTCCCCCTTCGAGCCGTTGAAAACCCAATTGGATGTCCGCCGATTTGATTTCATCGATAAAACGCCAATAGGCCTGCGCCTTTTCGGCGTCGATTTCACCGAGCAGGGACAGCAAGACGTCCAGTAACTCACGATACGACCACGAGCTCTTAGCCGCCAACCTATCGATATCGGCTCTCGTCCCGGCGGAAATGGGGGCATCCTGAAAACGCCGGCGCTTAGTTCCATTGAGTTCGTCGACGAACACACTCATGTTGCGGGCGATCAACGCCTCGATAACCGTTTTCCGTCCGCTAGCGTCTTCGGGAAAATAGGAACTGTCGATGAAACTGCAACTATCCACCGTCCAAAACAACCTGTGGAAAACCACAAACCATTCCGGTAAACCCGAGGAAACGTATTGTTTTGCATCGGCTTCGATTGCCGATCCGATGTTCGTCCACTTCTGATAGTCGTACAAATAAAGCCCGCTTTCGCTGTTGACGCAGCGGCACCATGCTCTAACAAAATATTCGAAGTGCCAATCCATGAACGTGGCAAGCAAAGGATGCTTGTTCATATATTCCGAAAAAAACAGCATGACCAGTTCTTTCGGGATAATGGAATAGGTCATCGTCGGAATCACTTTCGCATCGATGTGGCAAACGATTTTCCGTGTCCAATCGTCGTCTTCCGATTGCGTAACTCGCGGCGCTTTTTCGACCCGGCCGTTTCCCTGGTATTGATAGATCGGCGGCGTGATGCAAATATTATTTGCCGCCGTTTTTAAGCGTTCAACGGCGTCCAAGAAAAACTCGATATCGATATAGTCGTCGTCGGCACAAACAAAGATGAACTTGCCTTTCGCCGATTGTAAGATCGACCAATAATTGTCGCGCGCTATTAGTCCCTGTTCATTTTGCAGAACGTAAAAATGATCAGCCTCGCGTGAAATATTTTTTAACTCCCGCCACTTATGTTCGTCGCCGGAATTATCGGCAACCAGAATTTCGATTGCGCTATGACGAATGCCGGCAAGTTTGCTGAACATTGCGATCGACTCCAAATACCCCCTGTACGAGGGGACGAGAATCGACAGAATGATTTTATCGTCTCGGCTATTTTCGAAGGACTTGGTCTTCCTAAAAACGGCAATACAAGGATCGCTGCTATCGGGGGACAAATAAGCGACTTCCGCAATCTCTTTTATCAGCTCGTTAACCGAGATTTTTTCCTGCTTGTTGTAAAGCCACAACACATTCCCCTTAATCTCGAAATTCCATTGATGCAGCCCGTGGTAATTTTCTTTTTCCGCTTCGTTGGCGATATGGCACAGATAGACGACCCCACCGACTTTTGCGACGCTCAGCATTTCAAGTATGGCCTTGTGGGGAGCATAGCTGTGATCGAGAGTGTTTTGGGCGTGCACGATATCGAAAGAGTCGCGCGGATATTGGGTCGTCAGTTTTTCAGAATGACAACGTCGGGTGCGTACCAGAGGCAACCCGCGCGGAAAAGGCAGCCGATTGTATTCATCGCCCAGAGCATCGCAGGCTTGAAGATCGACCGGGTTTCCGTGCCATTTCTTGCCGAGAATTGTCATCGGCCCAGCACCCACGTCCAAAATGCTCGGCGCCTCGCTGCCACCATGCCATTTGCCGATATTCGGGTTCAACTCGGAATCCGGGTCGGTTCTTGCCGCATAATCCTCCGGCCATTGCAGGCCCTTCGTTTCCAACCAGGACTTCCAAAAGGAGATTTCCGTATGCAACGCTTTTTGCCATCGTTCGTAGCTGGATTCGTGATTGGAGTTGGACATGACCTATAACCTTACTAATTATGATTGTTGCCGAATATCTCCAGGCACCGAGAATTCAGCGGTATGTGTAGTTGACGCTCAAACATTCATTACAATTGTAGCTGCTGCATTTCCCGCCATCGTGTTTCGTCGAATCGGAACTCATGAAGCTTTAGCCGGATAAACCGTTAACGGCTTGCCGCCTACCCGTTCATTCGGCAACGCGTAAAGCACAGCACCCGTACCGCACCATCCGTGCATTCTGAACAATAACCGATACTCCGGTAAACAGTGCCAAAACCAAAGCGGTATGCGCCACAGACCATCGCTATTGTGGTATACGGTAACTGCGATGATCGGTCGGTATTGTTGCAGCGTACGCGCGCCTCCTTCCAGCGCGTTGAGCTCTCCGCCTTCCAGATGAAACTTGGCGAATGTTACCGGGATATCCAATTCATCCAGGGTGTGGGTTCGGACGATGTGCGACGCACCGGATTGCAAACGCGACGCCATGTCGAATCCTTCAGAAAACGGCTGACCGGCATTTTTTTCCGCCAGTGCGGTTTGCAGAACGTCGATTCTCGTGGCCAGCGTTTCCGGTAATTTCGATTTCCACTCGCGCAATCTTTCGGCATTTCGAGGGTCGGCCTCGACCGCCGCGATGCGGCGGAACGAACCGCCGGTTTCATCGACGAATCGCTGGCTCACCACACCGTTCCACGCCCCGGCGTCGAGAAAATATTCGTGATCTGTCAATAATGATGTCACCGGCTCGATAAAATAACGGTCGCCGATCGACACCGGAGCGCCGCTAAAACGCCATTCCGCGCGCGCCAGACGCCAAGCCAGAAATTGAAGATAGGCGGCCCGAGACCAATCGTCCCGCCAACCACGAAGTACGCGTTCGATATTACACCAATCGTCGTCGGTCAATAGGCCGGCGAACCAGCCGTTGCTCATCGGCAAACGATCGGCGTAAGCCTGTAACAGGTCGTAAACCGGATAGATATGTCGCCAGCCCATCGTCTCCAAGAAATCACGCACAGGCTGGTACGGGGTGGTCACGATACAGACCGCAATCATGAAATCACGGCGATCGGCAAGCGGCGAGTTATCCGGCTCAACGACCGGAATTCGCCCGTTTATAGGCTCGGACCGCGGTTGGCGATCTACCGCATAGACGACGTCGATATCTAGCCGTGCAAACAAATCCGCCGCCAATTGCCCCAAGTTGCCTGCACCGTACAAAACCAGCGGCCGATCCACTGGGCAAGGCTTTAGCTTCGAGGTGCCCCTGCGACTTTTTAGATCGGCCAGCATCTGCAGCGACTGCTCCAGCCCCGGCAGTTCACTCATCGCCAAGCCCCCAGTCGCTCCGCCCACGATGCAAGACGCCGGTCAGCGGGGAAAAAGTGGCGATAATGAAATACCGAACTCTTGGTTTTTTCGTACAAAAAATGCGGCCCGCGAACCATTTTCCGGGTATCTGACTGGCCGGAAAAGCGCCAGCTTTCGTTCCCTTGGCAGGCGAGAAACCAATCCGCCGGTGTCGTTCCGAACACCGCTTTGAAATCGAACGACCTTTTCGGCTCCTGCAGTACGGCTCGATAATGGGCGGTTAACTGATGGGCGGTTTTTTCGATCGAAAATCGTTTGCGAACATCACGCGCGGCATTGACCGACATCCTGATCCTTTCGACATGATCTCGGCTCAGGCGCTCGATCGCGTCGGCAAAGCCTTGCGGGCCGTCGACGATTAACCCCGTTTCTTGATGCTTGACCAGGCAACTTTCCGCCGGGTTGTTCATGACCACCGGCACGACGCCCATGGCCATCGCTTCCAACAGCGCATTTTCGGTCGTGCCGTAATGCAACGGATTGAGTAAATAAGCCAAGATGTCCAATTTTCTCAGCTCCGTCGCTACATCGGCGACATAGCCGTTGAGCTGCAATCGTCCCGCCATACCTCTGGCTTCTGCATCCGCGAGCAGGGGGCCTGCGGCGCCGGAATCGCCGATAACATGTAAGCGGAACGACGAATTTTTGACTGCGTCAAGATAATCCGACAGGTCAGGATGCAACTTGGCATAGTTCAACGTGCCGACGTATCCGATTATAGGCGGTTTGCGGCCGCACCGCACCGGGGCCGGCGGCATGTCGTCGAAACCGCCCGAGCTAAAGACGGCCGCTACCCGACGCCGATCCGACTCGTCCAGCGCGGCCAGGCCGGGACTTTGCCAGGAACAGGGAGAACTCAACAAAAAACGGTGCGGCAGCCTTGCAAAAGAAGGCGGAATCTCGGGAGCATGCAAACCCGAAACATGGCTCCAAACAATCAAGCGCATCGCCGGCAGATCTCCCCACGCCAGTATTTCGGCCAATGCCGGATGATGCCACCATTCCAACTGCACGATATCGGCGGATTCGGCGTAACGGCGCAATTGCTCAGCGTCGGCGCCGACCTCGACACGGCCGCCGTGGCGCCGAACATGGTCGACGAACTGGAGTTTTTCGGGAGGTTCCAGAATAGCGACGGTATGCTGGATTCCGTCTTGGCGCTTGGCCGAAAACTCGACCAGCCGGGACAACACCTTTCCCACGCCACCGCCTAAGTGGGCCGCGATATGGAGCACCTTCATAAGGCGTTCAAAACCCCACGACCGGCTTCGTAATCCGCCAATAGGCCATGCCCGACGGCTTGCTCATGCCAACACGGATCGCAGGCGACGATATCCTCAAAACGACACGTTGCCTGCGCCGCCAAATGGCGTAAAGGCACCTCAACTTCCCCCTTGCAAATTGCATCGATGTCGGGACAAAGCTCCTGCACCTTTCCGAAAGCTGCCGACGGCAAACCGCCTCCCGCCACAATCAGGGTCGTCGCCGGAAAGTGTGCCTGAATCACCCGAGCGATGTTTTGTAGATAACGGAGGGAAACGTTGTATAGCGCGCTGATACCCAATGGCGGCAAGACGCTGGAGCGATTGTCGGCGCGATATTCGTCTACGTTGAAATACGGGGGAAGTATGAACAAAATGCGCTTCCTTACCATGACCGCCCCTCCTCGTCAACGCATCGCATCGGCGGTCGCCGGTACGATACGTTGCAACAACGACGCTGCATGAGCGTCAATATTGTCGGGCAGACAATGGCTCAATTGACCGCAATCGGCGCAAGTCGAATTATCCTTGCGACACCCCCGAAGGTGCGCGATACGATGACGCTGCATTGCTTCGCCGTTCCAAATGGCTTTCAGGGTCTCGGTGCGCGTGTCGCCAACAACCAGCTTGCGCGCCCAGTCGAGAAAACACAAACTGACCGTGCCGTCGGTATTCACCGCCATCGAGTAAAAAATATAGGGGCAGACCGCCACCTCCCCGATCTCGTTGCCGTATATCCCTTCGGTTATCTGGATTCCGGTGCGCTCCTCGACGTCGAAGGTCGGCCAGCAGGGAGCGAAATTCTCGATGAAAACACGATCGGCGATTTCGCCGAAGATGTCGAAAAATTGTTGCCGGTCGTCGTCGCTCAGTATATCGCCCGGAATCTTGATGCAAATCTCGCAATCGCCTTTGCGCTCGTACAATCGCCGAATATTGTCGACGAAACGCTCTAAATCCACACGGGTCCGGGTGAATTCCCAAAACTGCGCGTCGGACATGCCGTCGACCGAAATATTGATCCGGTCGATGCCGGCATCCAGAATCGGTCCGACCTTATCGGGGGTAAGCAGATAACCGTTGGTCGTCGTATCGATATATTGAACATGGCCGCTGGCCTTGGCATAACCGACCATGTCGGCGAAACGGCTATGCAATAGAGGCTCACCTTCCTTATACAGGCGAAGCACCTTTAACGGATTGTCGAATTCTCCGAGGTCGTCGATGACTTTTTTATAGACATCGAAATCCAAGCGTCCCTGCCAGCGTCCGGTGGACTTGATCAGTTCCCGGTCGCCAGTCGGACAGAATGTACATTGAAAATTACAGGTGTTGACCGGATCAATGAAAAGAACGAACGGCGTGCTCAGCGGGATGACGTTTTGCAGCGGTGTGCGGTCTTCGAGATTGATTCGGGGTTTGATGGTTGCCTTCATCGTCTTGTTGGTATTTCTGGTCAGATCAATTTATCGGGAGAACCGCAACGAGCATGGATATCCCACCACACTCCGGGCGGTGACCTGCGCTCGTTATCGCGGCTACGAACCTGCTGCTCGTAGAGATGCAAGAACGATGCCGGATCATGCCATTCCCCCGGCACTTGCTCCCCCAGCGGACCCGAGCTACCGGCCGGAAACCGATGGTTTACCGCCTCATCAGCCAACTCGGCGACCAGGGCTTGATTGGACAACTTAAAACCGTCGTAGCCCAATGCCGTCAATTTTTCGACATATCGGAAACCGAAACGACAATCCTCCATGCTGATATAGGCAGGAATGTAAGGCAGCGGCTCGAGCTGATCGATCACGCTTTCGTCCACACCTTCGACATCAATCTTCAAAAAATAGGGGACGCCGTGCAGGGCAAACAAATGGGCGAGAGGAACGCATTCGACTTGAACAGCCTCTGTCCCGCCTCCGTTGCGATCCGCCCATTGAGACTCCAGACTGCTCCAATGGGAGTTCTCTCTGCTGATATGGAAAGGCACCCGGCCGTAGTCGTTCCATATCGCCAACTGGTGAATAGACAACCGACCCGACCTGATTTCACCGTCGAATCTCGCTCTCGCCTCGCTCGCCAACCCGGGATTCGCTTCGACCGCAACCACCCGGACGGCCTTTTTCAGATAATAGGCGGTATCGTCGCCGTTATTCATCCCCAAATCGAAAATCAATCCGTTGCTGCGCACATATCGCTTATTCACATCGAGTCCTCAGTCACTATTGTTTGTCGCCGCTTGCCTTAACCGTCTCAATCCGTCCGACAGCTCGATTGCCGGCCGCCATCCCGGCAAACATTCGGCTTCCTCCCACGGCCTGAAAATTTCCCGCTCGCGATAAGAGCGTGCCCCCCAACGCACCCTCACCGGGTTATCCGGATTCAGCGCATTGAACGAATCGACCAATTCCTTAATCGTCACCGCTCTGGCGGACGGCAGACGATAAATCCTGCGTTCTCCCTTCGCCAGCTCGGACACTCTGGCGCAGGCAATTTTAAAGCCTTTGCAAAGATCGTCGACATGGACCAGATGGATACGCTGCTCGCCGCCGGACATATCCAATATATCGTTCGACTCGGCATATAACTTTAGTAGATTAAGCAATTTCAGTCTGGGGTCGCCTTCGCCGTAACTTTCGTAAAGATGCAGTTCCAACAAGCGCAACCCCGTCGAACTCAGATAATATTCGGCCAGGGTCGAGAAAGCCTGTTTAGTCGCCGCATACAGATTAACCGGACAGTATCCCTGGTTCCGGTAATGTTGCCACGAGGTACCGGCGTACACCAAGGCGCCGCACCCCGCCTCGCGCATCGCATCGAGCAAATAGGCGCCGAATTCGACATTCGATTTGACCAACGCGCCGACATCTTCATAGCGGTGTTCGGAAACATAATGCGCAGCCAAATGGACGACCACATCGGGGAGGAATGCGCTTACTGCCTCTCGGAATCCTGCGCCGTTTTGATCGACTGTCCAGGTACGGATGCTCAAGCCTTCGAACGCGTTCGACGCTTGCCTCGATAGACAGGCAACTTCATGCTCTTGGGCAAGCAAATAGGGAACTAAATGGGAGCCTAGAAAACCGGTCGCTCCGGTAACCAATATCTTCATGCCGGACGATAAACGAACGGAGACCGGTAATCTTGAAACGGCGGATGAGTTTGATCGCGCTCGGACAAAATCGGACGCCCGGTCGCCCACGGAATATCTAGCGAATCCCAGCGTATGCCGGCATCGCATTCGGGAGAATAGGTCTTGGATACCTTGTACATCATCGTCGCCTGCTTGCTCAACGTACAAAAGCCGTGGGCCAAACCGCTGGGAATGTAAAGCATGTTGCCTGTCTCCGCCGAAATTTCGAACACCTGGTAATGCCCGTAGGTCGGCGAACCGCGCCTCAGGTCGACCACCGCATCCTGTACTTTGCCGTACGCGCAATAAACCAGTTTCACCTGATCGTGCGGGGGATGTTGAAAATGCAGCCCCCGAATAACACCCAGCGTCGATACCGAATAGAATTCCTCGGCGTAGTTGGTTTCCAGCCCCAGCTCTGCAAAACTAGGCTCATGGAATGTTTTAACAAAGGCTCCCCGGTGATCCTTAAAGCGGTTCGGCAACAGTTCGACGCATCCCGGGATACGCGACTGATAGACCTTGAATAACGAACAAGCGCTCATAACCGTCTACTCACACTCTCTTGACGAAGTCCTTCAATCGATCGTAAGTGAAATCCAACATGTCCTCGCTCAATCCCGGGTACAGTCCCAGCCAGAAACTGTCGTTCATGACCCGGTCGGTGTTGTCCAGTGCGCCGCAGACCCGGTACTGCCGACCCTTCATGTAGGGCTGTCGAAGCAAATTGCCGGCAAACAGCAAACGGTTGCCTATCTTGTTTTTAGCCAGAAAGCTTAACAAGTCCACCCGGGAAATCGCCGACGGTCGACGAATAGTCAGGGTGTAACCAAACCACGAGGGAGAACTAGCGGCACTCGCCTCCGGCAGGATGAAAAAATCCTCCAATGCCCTGAATCGCCGTTGCAGATGGTCGAAATTTCGTTTTCGCGCGGCGATGAATTGAGGTAGCCGATCGAGTTGGGCCAAGCCGCAAGCGGCCTGCATGTCAGTAATCTTCAGGTTGTAACCCAAATGCGAATAGGTGTATTTGTGATCGTAACCGAACGGCAGATCGCCCAGCCGCCAGCCGTAGCGCCGCCCGCAGGAATCGTCGTGACCGGGCTCGCAATAACAATCCCGTCCCCAATCCCTCACGCTTTCGATGATCTTGTTCAGTTTACGGTCCTGGGTAAAAACGATCCCGCCCTCTCCCATCGTTATCTGGTGGGCCGGATAAAAACTGCAGGTCGCAACATGGCCGAAGGTTCCGACATGCCGCCCTTTATAGGTCGAGCCCAGCGCATCGCAACAGTCTTCAATGAGCCACAAGCCGTGTTTTTGCGCAAGTTCGACGATTACATCGAGTTCGAACGGATTACCCAGGGTGTGGGCGAGCATGATCGCTTTGGTTTTAGGCGAAACCGCTTCGGCAACTTTTGCCGGATCGATATTGTAGCTTGGAATCTGGATGTCGACGAACACCGGCACCATGCCCAATTGAAGGATCGGATTGACCGTCGTCGGAAAACCGGCGGCCACGGTGATGACTTCGTCGCCGGGCCTTAACGCTTTCTCCCCCAACTTCGGGGAAGTCAACGCGGCTAGCGCCAATAAATTGGCTGAAGACCCCGAATTGGTCGTCGAAGCGTAGGCCACTCCGACGAATTCCGAGAAACGTTTTTCAAAAGCGTCGTTGAAGCGCCCGGTGGTCAACCAACCATCGAGGGCGGCTTCGGTGATCGCGGCAATTTCCTGGTTCCCCACGACCTTGCCCGATACCGGTACCGGCGTTGTGCCAGGTTCGAATGTCTTTGGTCGATAGGTCTCGTCGCAATAAGGAACGGTCTCCCTAACGACATTATGTCTTAACACGTACCGGAGTTTTTCCGGGCTCAGCGCGGTGGCTTTGTTTACTACGATTCGGGCGGGAAGCCGATACTGGTTTTCCAACCGGATGTAACCGGCCTTAGGTAGAGGCGGGCAGCCTTCGGCGTAATCGCCCTCTTCGATTTTGATCGACCAATCCTGTTGACCAGAGCCAACGGTAATAAAAGCGAAGCGTACGTCTCCGTACTGATCCTGAGCACTCAGCGCCAGCGCCGGCCTTTTTCTTCGCGCCGCCGGATCGGTAAACGGAAATGGTAAAACGCAAATATCTCCGGGCGCGATCTCACAGATCATTCCATACGTCCTCGTCACGGCTCGCCAATACGTTTTGTGCAAACCCCGAGCGTTCTTGCGCTTTCAACAGGCCGTTTTCGTGGCTCTCGGCCTGGCAGGCGGGCGAAACGGCGATTACAACCTGTTGCGATGCGTATTGCGCGAGATTTAATTCGACCAGTCCGTCAACCGGAACGTTAACAACAAATTTTTCTGCTTTCATGAAGATTCACTCGATAGGCAAGTTAAGCAAAATACTCCCGAATCTGTTTCCGGCAAAAAACCGACATATCGACGCCCGCGCTCTCCGCCCGATACCAATCCACGGTTTTCTCCAAGGCTGTGGGCAACGACCAACGCGATCGCCAGCCCAACCTGTCGCGGGCTTTAGTGCTGTTTAACCTTAATGCGCCGGCCTCATGAAAGCCTGGTTTTTCTTCCACTGCCCAATTCGCGTACTGCCATTTCCCGGCGAGAAACTCGACCAGCCATTGGACCTGCCGCATATCGCCCGACTCGGGCCCGAAATTCCACGATTCGGCATACGCATGCCCGCCGTTGAACAATCTTTCCGCCAACAGCAAATAGCCGGATAACGGTTCCAGCACGTGTTGCCACGGCCGAACCGCTTGCGGATTACGTATCTTGACGGAACGGTTGTTTTGAAATGCTTCAATCACGTCCGGCACCAGGCGATGTTCGGCCCAGTCGCCGCCTCCGATAACATTTCCAGCTCTGACACTGGCGATGGCCGCACTCGTGGACTCGAAAAAAAAGGAATGCCGGTAGGAGGCGATCAACAACTCCGCGCAGCCTTTGCTGCTGCTGTACGGGTCGTGACCGCCCAAGGGATCGTTTTCACGATGCGGCTCGCCGGCCTCCATACTCTCGTAACATTTATCGGTCGTCACCATCACCGCGGCGCGAACCCCTTGGCAGGATCGAATAGCCTCCAATACGTGCAAGGTTCCCATGACGTTCGTTTGATAGGTTTCGACCGGATGATGGTAACCATAACGCACTAAGGATTGCGCGGCCATGTGAATCATGATGTCCGGGTTAATGGCCGACACTGTTTTTTTGACTAGCGAAAGATCGCGAATATCGCCGTGGAGCGATGTCATTCGTTTGCCGACGTCGGCACGCTCGAATAAATTGGGCTCGGTCGGAGGCTGGAGAGACAAGCCGTAGACATCGGCCTCCAACATCTGCAACCATAGCGACAGCCAGCTGCCTTTGAACCCCGTATGTCCGGTAACCAGGACTTTTTTGCCTCGCCAGAAGGTTTCGTTTATTCCCATATTTTCCAAGGCGCGTAACCCGAAACCCATAGGCTTTCCAGATAATTCTTATCCCTCAACGTATCCATGGGCTGCCAGAAATCCTCGTGTTTGAAAACGGCCAATTGCCCTTCCCCGGCCAGCCGTTCCAATGGTTTCTGTTCCCAACCGGTCTGATCGTCGTCAATGTAATCGATGACTTTCGGCGACAACACGAAATAACCGCCGTTGACCATCGCGTTGTCGCCTTTCGGTTTTTCCTGGAACGACACCACGCGACTGCCGGAAGTTTTTAAGGCGCCGAACTTCGCCTGCGGGTAAGTCGCCGTAATCGTCGCCAATGTGTTTTGCCGCCGATGAAATTTGATACTCTCGGTAATGTCGATATTTCCTATCCCGTCGCCGTAAGTAAAACAGAATAATTCTTCGTCCTGCACATAGCTTTTCACCCGCTTCAAGCGCCCGCCGGTACCGCTGTCGTCGCCGGTATCGACCAAGGTGACTTTCCACGGTTCCGCTTTGTTCTCGTGGACGTGCATCTTGTTGCTGGCCATATCGAAAGTAACGTCGGACATGTGCAAAAAATAATTGGCGAAATACTCTTTAATGATGTATCCCTTGTAACCGCAACAAATGATAAATTCGTTGATGCCGTGGCACGAATAGGTCTTCAAAATGTGCCACAATATAGGCTTGCCGCCGATTTCCACCATCGGTTTCGGTTTGATATAGGTTTCCTCGCACAGCCTAGTGCCCAATCCGCCTGCTAAAATAACCGCTTTCATGATTCCCCATAGCCAATAATTATTTGCCAGTCAGCATAATATTAGACGAGAAAACAGGCGGCCGGGCCATTCCTGTCCGCAATCGGCGTTTATGTACCTTAATTGCCGCTATGATGTTTAACTTGTTCCCCGCCTTATGGTAAAGAGGGCGCCGTGAGAAATATTGAAGATGCGAGCAAAGCAAAAAACGGGCTCTTTCCTTTTGAAGATCAATTAACAACAGTTTTTCTTTGATTGATGAAAGGCGACTATGCATATCAAAGGTTTGCATTATACCATACCATTGCATAGGCGCGATTTACGCCTTCCGCACTTACAACGCAGATTGGTTTACTGCGCTTGCCTTGTTCGATACAAGCTTTCCTCCCAATTGCTCGCTCTTGTCATTTTTCAATGGCTTGTGCCCGTAACGACGCAAATACCGGTTTCGTCTGATGTTAAACAAATCGTATTTGTTGTTAGGGCGTATTAAGCCAAACTACTGCCGCCACACATATGTATCTTAATCCCCGCGAACTGCGATCGTAATTGCTTCTGCAATGCCAATTTGGCCGGCTCGTCGCCATGCACCAGCCGGATTTCGCTAGGTTTAAACCGCATCCCAGCGATAAACCGAATCAGAGCGGATTGGTCGGCGTGGGCGGAATAACCGCTCAGGGTATAAACGCCGGCATTGATGGTATAACGGCGCCGGTCCAATTCGACGTAGCCGTTCTTTTCCGCATACTGCTGAATGTCCCGACCGGGCGTACCGGCCGCCTGATAACCGGAAAACAGGATGTCGGTGCGGTTGTCTTCGATCAATGCTTTCAAATAATTGACGATGCGACCGCCGGAACACATGCCGCTGGCGGCGATGACGACGCACGGACGGGCGGTTTTGCGTAGATAATCCACCGTCATCAGATGCTCGTCGTGGCTGTCGATCGTCGTGATTTGCTCGAACGATAACGGATGCCGGCCCTGCCGTAGCTTGCGGCGGGCCTCAGCATCCCAATGCGGTTTTAGTTTTCGGTATGCCTCGGTAAAGCGGTGGGCCAACGGCGAATCGATGATGATTTCCAAATCGTCCCAGTACAGTTTCCCGGCAAGCAAGCGGTCTTGGTGGCGATAGATGATATCTTCCAATTCGTATAGCAGTTCCTGTGTTCGGCCGATGCTGAAGGTCGGTATCAAAATAACGCCTTTGTTACGCAGACAATGTTCGATGCACTCTTTTAACATCGCTTTGCGCTGCCTGCGGTTTTCGTGGTTCCTGTCGCCATAGGTGCTTTCCAACACGACGATATCGGCCCGATAGGGCGAACGCGGGGACGGCAGCAGCGGCGTATAAGGCCCACCCAGATCGCCGGAAAAGACGATACGCTGTTTGTTCGCGGCAGTGTTGACATCGCATTCGATATACGCCGAACCGAGAATATGGCCGGCAGGCTTGAATTTAAGCGCGAGTTGGATACCCTCCCCGTCCGATAAGGGAAGCCGGTATTTTTTTCCGTAAGGGACGGCGACGATTTTTTCCTGCAACAACCGGAGGAATTTATCCAATAGCCGAGCATCGCGGGTAAAGCCAATCTTCACCGCATCTTCGAGCACCAACGGCAACAGGACCGCGGTCGGTTCCGAACAAATGATCGGGCCATCGTATCCAGCCGCCAACAAATAAGGTATTCTGCCCACATGATCGATATGGCAATGCGTGACCAATAAAGCCCGGACGGTGTTAATAGGAAAATCGATCGCGAGATGTTCGAAACCCGCGCCTTGCGGCGAGGTTTCCGCCCCTTGAAACAAACCGCAATCGATCAATACGGAATTATTGGCATCGACAAACAATTGGTGACAGGAACCCGTCACGCCATCAACAGCGCCATGATGGATTATCGATGGATACGAATTTTTCTTCATAAGCGTCTCTTGGTTTCCTAATCATAGCGCGAAGGGTGATAAGGTTTGCAATATGTTCTCGGCTCTTTCACTTGCCGACATAACTAAACCCAGCATTTGGAGAAGTTGTAAAGTAAGTATTCAGCATGAAACAATCCCCCATATTTCATAGAGCAAAGTCTCAATCAGATCAGGATATAGTAGCCCTCATAGCCACATAGTCGACTGACCACTCATTTGACGGTGATAATATAGATGTAGAAGCCACAGGACTCCAAGCGAAATCATTTCTCTCTCAGGAACAGAATTTGTCACCGGCGTTGCGTTCCACCTTGAATATCCTTTTATTGGTTGTTCAATTGCTGACCAACCGACTAACACTCACAGTCGAAACAGCAGCAAGGCTGCCTTCAACCGATCCTACTCGACCGCGTAAAGCGTCAACAAAGGATGCAACCAAGACGCGCGGCAGTCAAGCAGGTAATGTCGGCACGACGTTGCGACTCATTGATGATCCCGACGACATTCAAATGCTCAAAATCGAGCGCACCTCGTTGCCGCCGGGCGACTACCATGAAGTCGGGTTTCAGCCTCACCAAGTATTCGACCTCGATATCCGGCGCGTATGACCGAAAACCGGCCGTAAAACCTGGAAGATAAAGTGGTCAACGCTTTACCGCGCCTTTTCCTGAGACAGTCAATAAAACGGTTCAATACGGCAATGGCGTCAAGGTGTAAGCCGTCTATCTGTCACAATTCCAATTGACCCCATATCTGCTGGCTCAGGACTATTTTCAAGATCAACTCAATTTACCGATCAGTGTCGGCACGCACTAGACTTTTAACCAGCAGGCCTATGCGCTGCTGTAACAGTTTGAACAGAAACTGCTCGCCTCTCCGTTATTGCATGCCGACGAAACTGGCATCAACATTGATGGCAAAAATAGTGTCTGCACGAAGATAAAAAGAGACGAATACTTTCTACCTTTTTGGCTACTTCGTCTACAACCTTATGAATATTGAAATTTACGTCTTTTTATCTCTAGATCACGAAATTGGGCCGTCCCCCCTCTAAGCCGAGGTACGACCCATATTGACTGTGCGCCTAAACGCTATTCTTGCCGGATGGATATATCGGCCTGACTTTCCAATTCGTTCAATACGCCGGAGAACGTCGTTTGGCCCAGGGCTTTGGCGAGGTTTTTCTCCGCCAGTTGTTGTTTTTGCTTGTCGCTTTCGGTCATCACTCCAGCGGTCACCTTTGACAAACTGGCGACTGTTTGCGAGCCGTCCGCTGACTCGGCCAAAATAATGGTTGGCTTTCCATCTACCGGTTTAGCGGCTTTAAAGATGGCCTGATTAATCGGCCAAGGCAACTCCCCGCCGTTGCGGGTCAACCCCTCGACCTTCTTGGCCGTTAACTGGTATTTTTTAGCCGCATCGTCAATGCTCTGTCCTTCTTGCAACGCTACTTTTATTTCCTCCGCCTTGGCAAGGGTGAGTTCACGCGCTTTCTCCGCCTGCAAAGCATTTATAATGGCCGGCTTGACCTCCGCCAATTCACGAGACATTGCCGGTTTATGCTCTTTTATTCTTAACACCACCAGCCTATCGCTACCCAGCTCGACCGGCTCGCTATTATTACCTTTCAACACATCTTCGGAAAATGCCATGTTCCGGATAGCTTCCTCGGCCGCGATACCTTCACCGCTATTGCGGCCAAACAATCCGGTTTGTTTAGCCGGAATACCGACGGCATCTTCAACTGGCTTTAAACTACCGGGGTTCTCGAAGCTGACATCCGTGAGTATTTCACCCAATTCCAGGAAACGATTTTCCGCCTCGGCCCTTTTATAAGCTTTGCTGATTTCAGCTTTTACACTTTCATACGGTTTAACTTTGCCCGGCTCCAACTCAGTGACTTTGATCAGATGGTAACCAAACGCCGTTTTTACCGGCTCTGAAACTTCGTTCAGCTTTAATTTCATCGCGGCATCTTCAAAAGCTTGTTCCATGACACCAGGCTCGAACAAGCCGAGATCCCCTCCTTTTTTAGCGGTTAACGTATCGTCGGAAATCTTGGCGGCCAAGGTTGCGAAATCCGTATCTTTCAACTGTTCTTTTGCTTTCAAAGCTTTTTTTCGCACCTCTTCCTCTTTTTCACCGTCCTTGAAAGCAAATAAAATATGACTGATCTTTCTACGCTCTTTCGTCGTGTACAGGTCCTTATGCTCCTGGTAGTAAGCTTTCAGCTGCTCTTCGCTGGCATCGATATCCCGGGCCAACGCATCCAGCGATAACTCGACATATTCGATTGCCACCTGCTCTTCCGTTTTAAACTCATCCTGATGCTGCCGATAATAAGCCTCGATCTCGTCATCGCTCGGTTGTTCGGCGACCTTCATCAGCGGTACGGTGATGTATTCGACATCGCGTTTTTGATTTTGTATGGCAAAAAAGCGATCGATGTCGGCCTGAGTGACGAAACTGCTTTCGGTAATGGCTTTTTGATATTGCTCCATGACCAAGGCTTTTTTGATGCGGTTGACGAACTCCGCCGACGACATGCGTTGCGCCCCTAATAAGGCCTTATACTGCTTCTTGTCGAACTTGCCATCCGTCTGAAAATATTCCAATGATTTGATGAATTCCCGCGCGGTTTCATCGGTAACCACCAAACCTTCATCCTGGACATGCTGCAGCAACACTTCGTCACGAATCAGTTTATCGAAAGCCTGTTGCTTTATGACTTCCTCGTCAAACTTCATTCCGGCAAGATTCTGCGCATATTGGGAGTAGGCCCTGTTCAGATCATTCTGGTAAAACTCTTTATCGCCTACCGATGCGATTGGCGCTTCTTTACCTCCCCCCAAATAATTTTGAATCCCCCATAACGCAAAAGGGACACAGATTAATATCAAAATGACCCATGCAAATATGCCCTGCGACTTTTCTCTAATTTTTTGTAGCATTGTTCCTGCCTTTTACAGAATGAAAGCCCGTTCATTCAGGCTATAACAAATTTCATGCAAAAAAAACCCCGAACCAACAGGTCCGGGGTTTATTATCTGGCGGAGCGGACGGGGCTCGAACCCGCGACCCCCGGCGTGACAGGCCGGTATTCTAACCATCTGAACTACCGCTCCAAAGTCTGGTGGGTGCTGAGGGGATCGAACCCCCGACCCTCGCCTTGTAAGGGCGATGCTCTCCCAGCTGAGCTAAGCACCCGACTAAAGAGAGACTAGTTTACAGCATCTTTTAAAGATTTACCAGCTTTAAATGAAGGAATTTTTGCCGCCTTGATAGTAATTTCCTCACCCGTTTGGGGGTTGCGACCTTTTCTTTCGGCTCTTTCTTTAACTGCAAAGGTACCAAAACCGACCAACGCGACCGAATCGCCGTTTTTGAGAGCGTCTGTGATGGCATCGATGAAGCCGTCCAAGGCACGGCTTGCGTCTGCTTTTGTCAATTCAGCTGAATCCGCGATTGCATCAATAAGTTCCGATTTATTCATTTATTTCCCCTTAGGATGTTAATTATTAATTGTTTACTTAGATTTATACCCGTTCGCTCACTGCCTCTCCTACAGTTCTATTTATCGACAATAAAAAAAATCCCTATCATGGCAATGACATGACATTTTGTTTTTCAAAGGGATAAATATTGATCTGCGTGCAGCGCGCCGACCTAAATCATAAGCGCTTATCTTGTGAACTACCCGTTTCTAAAAAAAAACTAACCCCAGCGTCTTATCAGAAACGTTGATATTTATATCAACTGGTCTTTGTAAGTGTCAAGCTTAAAAACCTTATAGCCCTTGATATTTATGGATTTGCGGGATATTTGGCCTATTTCAGCTCAACGCGAACTTTTTCTTAAACATCGAACGCAAATTCTAGTCGAGAAAAGAAAAAAAAGGAAAAAACCAATCAAAAAACCAATCATTAATCCTTTAAATTTTTTGGTCTCGATTTCCCACCCAGTAAATTTGCCTTATAAGCTCAATACCCATACATTTCGTGTAGCTTCAAGCCGTCTTCTGGGCTATTGTTCTGCTCTCATCAAATTTAGGCACCTTAAAACTTTCACCCTCCGGTCGGAGCCACAAAAACCATGCGGATGCGCTAAGCGCATCATGTCGCAATCGATGCGGTAGTTCGTAGCCTGGATGCAACACAGCGGAATCCGGGAATAGCGTGGTTACCAGGTCCCGCATTCCGCTATGATTCATGAGGGCTACGAGCCTGGTGTAATTTAACTTTCCCCGCAGGTTGTTAGTCGCTATCGCCTCTTCCCATTTGCAGCGAAGGGGCTTCGCCAAAACGACTTTTTAATGCGCCATAACGGTTTGCTCTTTTTTAGCCGCTTTCTTCCGCTCTCTCCCTACCGGTAATTTGTCTCCGTTCGGGGATGGCATGTGCTGCAAGGCGACTTCCAACACCTCGTCGATCCAACGTACCGCTTTGATTTCGAGGTTTTGTTTAATATTTTCCGGAATTTCGGTCAAATCTTTTTCGTTCTCAGCCGGAATCAACACGGTGGTAATGCCGCCCCGGTGCGCGGCCAGCAGCTTTTCCTTCAACCCGCCGATCGGCAAGACCTCCCCACGCAAGGTAATTTCTCCCGTCATCGCAACGGTTGCCCGCACGGGCACCTTGGTCAATGCCGAAATAATCGCCGTACACATGGCAATACCCGCGCTAGGCCCATCCTTCGGTGTGGCACCCTCCGGCACATGGATATGAATATCATTTTTTTGGAACATTTGTTCATCGATACCCAAGCCTGGCGAGCGGCTTCTGACAACGGATACGGCGGCCTCGATCGATTCCTTCATAACATCGCCCAATTTACCGGTCGCCAATTGCTTGCCTTTGCCGGGCATGACCGCTGTTTCGATGGTCAATAACTCACCCCCCACTTCCGTCCAAGCCAGGCCGTTAACACGCCCAACCTGATCCTCGTCTTCGGCGACGCCATAGCTGAAGCGTTTAACGCCCAGATATTTATCCAAATTGTCGCTGGCAACGACTTCCTTGCCGGTGCTGTTTTTCAATAACAAATCCTTGACCACTTTCCGGCAGATTTTGGAAATTTCCCGCTCCAGACTGCGTACTCCGGCTTCACGGGTGTAATAACGGATAACGTCCTTAACCGCTTCTTCGGTAATCTCGATTTCGGAAGGCTTCAAACCATTATTCTTGATTTGCTTAGGAATCAAGAAACGGATAGCGATATTGATTTTTTCATCCTCGGTGTAACCCGCTAAACGAATCACTTCCATTCTGTCCATCAATGCCGCGGGAATATTCAATGTGTTGGCTGTAGCCACGAACATCACGTCGGACAAATCGAAGTCGACTTCCAGATAATGGTCGGCAAAGGTATGGTTCTGCTCGGGATCGAGGACTTCCAATAAAGCCGACGCCGGATCGCCACGAAAGTCGGCCGCCATCTTGTCGATCTCATCCAACAGGAACATCGGATTACGCGTTTTTACCTTGGCCAAGTTTTGTAGAATTTTGCCCGGCATGGAGCCGATATAGGTACGGCGATGCCCTCTAATTTCGGCCTCGTCCCTAACGCCGCCTAAAGCCATGCGCACATATTTGCGGTTGGTGGCGCGGGCAATCGATTGACCTAACGAGGTTTTACCAACGCCAGGCGGTCCAACCAGGCATAAAATCGGACCTTTGAGCTGTTTGACCCGTTGTTGCACGGCCAAATATTCGAGAATCCGCTCTTTTACCTTTTCCAGACCGTAATGTTCCGCTTCCAGCACCTCTTCCGCCAATTTCAGATCATGGCGCACCTTGGTTTTCTTTTTCCACGGCACACTGACCATCCAGTCGATATAATTGCGTACCACCGTGGCTTCGGCGGACATCGGCGACATCAGTTTCAATTTATTCAATTCGGCATCGGCCTTGGCTTTCGCTTCCTTGGACATACCGGCTTCCTTGATCTTTTTTTCCAGCTCTTCGATCTCGTTGGCGGCATCGTCCATTTCGCCCAGCTCTTTCTGAATGGCCTTCATTTGCTCATTCAGATAGT
The DNA here is from genome assembly GCF_000733935.1 of Methylomarinum vadi. Classification (NCBI taxonomy): domain Bacteria; kingdom Pseudomonadati; phylum Pseudomonadota; class Gammaproteobacteria; order Methylococcales; family Methylococcaceae; genus Methylomarinum; species Methylomarinum vadi. Next base: position 4,250,263 of record NZ_JPON01000001.1, on the reverse strand, counting down.
ATTCCCGCTGGTTTTTTTCCATTTGTTTTTTCACCCGCCCGCGAATTCTTTTTTCCATTTCCAGCAAGTCGACCTCGCCTTCCATTAAGGTCATCAATGCTTCCAATCGTTTGGCAACATTCGCCATTTCCAGCATTCTTTGCTTTTCCTCGACTTTCATCGACATGTGCGCGGCCATGGTATCGGCCAAGCGGCTGGGATCGTCGATGCCGGCCAGCGAGTTCAATACCTCAGGCGGAATTTTATTATTCAGCTTGACATATTGGTCGAATGAATTGATCGCGGTACGCTGCAACACTTCCAACTCCTGCTCGGAAATATCCAACACTTCTCCGATTTCGCTGACCGTTGCCGCCAAATACCCATCAATCTCTCGATAGGACTGTACATTGCAGCGCTGACTCCCTTCCACCAGCACCTTGACGGTACCGTCGGGCAGTTTCAACAATTGCAGAATATTCGCCAAGGTGCCCGCCTGATATAAGTCGTCGAAGCCAGGATCGTCTATATCGGCTTGTTTCTGCGCGACCAGCAAAATTTGTTTGTCTTCCTTCATCGCCGCATCCAATGCGTCGATCGACTTGTCCCTACCCACGAACAATGGAATCACCATATGCGGATACACGACCACGTCACGCAAGGGCAAAACCGGAATCAAGTTGTCTTTCATTAATAAATCGGTCATTTCAAATGTTTCCATTAACGGAATCTCAAGGTTACATCGAATAATGTAATGAATATGGTGTCACTTATGCAAAAAGCAAGCGTTCAATAAAATCATCGGCACAAAAAAAGGGCGCTATCGGTAAAAACGCCCTTCTTTCACGGAAACTGCTGTCTTCGATTAAAAAATCACTCTGTCACCGACGCTTGCAATCGAGCACCCCCATAAATCAGCCTTACGAATCCGATGCCGCTTTTTTCTGTTCAGTTTCATAGACCAAAATTGGTTCGGACTCACCTATTATAACGCCTTCGTCAATCACAACTTTTTTAATGCGATCGTTCGAAGGTAGCTCGTACATAGTATCCAACAGGACATTCTCGACGATGGTACGCAAACCTCTGGCCCCGGTTTTCCGCTCCATCGACTTACGAGCGATTGCCAGCAACGAATCTTCCCTGAACTCGAGCTCCGAGCCTTCCATCTCAAACAGATGTTGATATTGCTTCACCAAGGCGTTCTTAGGTTCGGTTAGAATTTTTACCAGGGCAGCTTCATCCAACTCTTCTAATGTCGCGACCACCGGCAAACGGCCTACAAATTCAGGAATCAGGCCGTATTTGATCAAGTCTTCCGCTTCCACTTCGGCGAAAACTTCCCCGATATTTTTGCTATCGTTCTTACTCTTGACTTCGGCTGAAAATCCGATGCCTCCTTTTTCGGACCTCGATTTGATCACCCTGTCCAGCCCGGCAAAAGCGCCGCCTACGATAAACAAGATATTCGCGGTATTAACTTGCAAAAACTCCTGCTGGGGATGCTTTCGGCCACCTTGCGGCGGCACCGAAGCAACCGTGCCTTCGATCAGTTTCAGCAACGCTTGTTGAACACCCTCGCCGGATACGTCGCGCGTAATGGAAGGGTTGTCCGATTTACGGGAAATTTTATCGATTTCATCGATATAAACAATGCCGGTTTCCGCTTTTTCAACATCGTAATCGCATTTTTGCAGGATTTTCTGAATGATGTTCTCGACATCCTCGCCCACATACCCCGCTTCGGTTAAGGTGGTCGCATCGGCAATGGTGAACGGCACATCAAGCAATCTTGCCAGCGTTTCGGCGAGCAGCGTTTTCCCCGAACCGGTCGGCCCTATCAGCAAAATATTGCTTTTCGCCAATTCGACTTCGTCTTTTTTGCTTTTGCTACGCAACCGCTTATAGTGGTTGTAGACCGCAACCGCGAGAATCTTTTTAGCGTTTTCCTGGCCGATAACGTAATTATCGAGTTCTGCCTTGATCTCTTTGGGTTTCGGCAATTGTCCACTGCCAATCGCGGAATCGTCCTCGGACAATTCATCCCGTATGATGTCGTTGCAGAGCTCTACACATTCATCACAGACGTATACTGAAGGTCCGGCAATTAACTTTCTGACTTCATGCTGACTTTTGCCGCAAAATGAACAATACAGCAGCTTTTCATCATCATTGCCGTTTCGGTCTTTACTCATATACTTAGCTCCTACTCAACATCAGACCCGATGTATTCAATGTCTCAACAATGCAAGAATATATCGAATCTTAGAAAATATCCACTAAACAACCACCCGCTCAAGCGGGTGGGTTCCAATAACGGACTGAAAGTCCGGATACGCGTCGACTAAACGACGCGTCTTAGTCGGGCTCCATCTTGAAATTATCGTTTGGATTAGGTTCAAAGTGATGCTCCAAATATTGCTTTATCATCTCATCAGTCATTTGCCCCACTGTGGCGCAAAAATAACCGCGGGCTCAAAAATGTCGACCCCAATATCGCTTTTTCAAGTGCGGGAACTCTTCGAACAGATAGCTCGAAGTTCGTCCCTTGATTCGCCTCATGATTTCGCTTGGGGCCATAGTCGGCGGCGCACTCACCAAAATGTGCACATGATCTTTGCTCACGACACCTTTGATAATCCGTATCTCAAAGGCTTCGCATGTCTGCCGCACCAAGTCTCTCACTCGTTCGGCTATTTCATCCTTCAGCACTTTATAACGATACTTCGTAACCCAAACAAAATGATACTCAATTTGGTAAACCGTATGGCTGCCGTATCTATAGTCCATCGCCACCTCCTTGGGCAAATTATCGCAGCTAAAGCTGACCGGCTAAAGCCGGTGGTTTAAACCTTATGATGGATAATTAATAGCTTAACCCAGCCTTATGGCTGTAGTGCCATATAATACATAACCTATTGATTTTAAAAAACATAAAATCATGCCACTTTTCATATTTGCAGTGCTATGAAATTTATTTTCCTTTAATTATCAAATGCTTAAAATATTACCAACAAAGCTAGGTTAACAATCGAGGCCCAACAGCGCAATTGTTAAATATGGCGCAAGAGGATAGCGCCCGCTTGAAGAAAACAGGAAGGAAGTCACATTGCTAATCTAAGTCCCAACAAAAAGCAACACTGTCTGCCAAAAACCAGGTTGCCATCAGATAAAGGTAAACAACCGTCCTCTTGCATGGCGACATATATTGTTCGCACTTCAAATTTCGGTTCTTTTGATGCCCTCATCCAACCTTCGCCCGAAGGGGCGAAGGTATTAAGGTGCCGAAGTTTGAAGTGCGATGACTATAATTGCTTAGGTTTAGCCTTATGTTTACTAATTACGACAAGTAAGGACTATGCTGAAAATAACTTTCCGATATGGTTCCCATACTCTGCGTGGAAACCCAATCAGGGACGCTCCAGCGCCCCGAACCGCAGAGCGCGGGAACGATACTGCAGATCCCGGAAGATATTGACAGCCGTATCCTAAGCAAATTCGATAAATCCAGATTTTACCTGAATACCCCCCGCTCCGACGGTAGATTGCTTAGCAAACGAAGCGGAGTAGCGAAATGAAATAGAAACCGGCGAAAGACTTACGATTAAACTTGGCGATGTGCCAACACTTTATCGATCAAGCCGTATTCCGCCGCATCGGAGGCGCTCAGGAAATTATCCCTATCGGTATCCTGCTGAATCTTTTCCAAACTTTGCCCGGTGTGGTGGGATAAAATCCGGTTCAATCTGTCTCTGATTGAAAGGATTTCCCGGGCATGGATATCGATATCGGAGGCTTGCCCCTGGAAACCGCCCAACGGCTGATGAATCATGACGCGGGAATGCGGCAGACAATATCTTTTACCGGCGGCGCCCGCAGTCAACAATAAGGCGCCCATGCTGGCCGCCTGACCGATACACATGGTGCTGACATCCGGCTTGATGAATTGCATGGTGTCGTAAATCGCCATGCCGGCAGTCACTGAACCGCCAGGTGAATTGATATATAAATGAATATCTTTATCAGGATTTTCCGATTCCAGGAACAATAACTGGGCCACTACCAGATTGGCCATATAGTCTTCGACCTGGCCGACCAGAAAAATAACCCGCTCTTTCAACAATCTCGAGTAGATATCGAACGAGCGTTCACCACGCGCAGTCTGCTCAATGACAATCGGCACCAGACCTCCGGCGGCCTGCGGCGCGATTATTTTATCCGTTTCATTATGATGACTCATTATGCGGTATGACCCTTTGCTTTAGTTTACATCCGAAAACACCGATCCATGGCAGTTTCTCCAGCGGAACCGGATCAGTATGACTTACCAGTCCCCTCTATTTTCGTGGTGACTTCTGTCGCGTATCGGAAACAACGAATTATTGTTCCTTACTCATCACGTCGTCGAATTTGACCGTTTCGTCGGTCACTTTAGCCTTGCCGACAACCCATTCCACCGCCTGGTCTTCCAACACCATTTGTCTGACATCGTTTAGACGACTGTCATCGCCATAATACCAATTAATGACGTCTTCCGGTTTTTCATAGCTTGCCGCCATGTGCTCGACCGTCTCACGAACCTTATCGTTATCGATCTTAAGGTCGTTTTTCTGGATAATTTCACCCAAAATCAAGCCCAGCGCCACACGTCGCTTGGCCTGGGCCTCGAACATATCATTAGACAAGCTGAGGTCATCTAAATTCATGTTTTGTCTTTTGGCTTGTTCCTGATAAGGCTTCATCAATTGTTGGATTTCTTGATCAACCAATGCCTTCGGAATGGTCACCGCAATGTTTTCGTACAACGCATCCATCACAGCATTTTTCAACTTACCTTTTAACGCCTGTTCCAGCTCTCTTTCCATATTGTTTTTAACGTCGGCGCGGAAAGCATCCAGTTCGCCATCTTCGATACCATAGGACTTGATAAAGTCGGCATCCACTTCAGGTAGCATCGGCTCTTCAACCTTGACCATTTCGATATCGAATTTCGCCGCCTTACCGGCCAACTTTTCGTTACCGTATTGCTCCGGAAAGGTGACATCAAATGTCTTGCTGTCGCCTGCCTGCAAGCCAACCAACTCCTCTTCGAATCCGGGAATCATTTGCTTGTCGCCTATAACGACCTGATAATCTTCGACCTTGCCGTCGGTAAAATTCTCACCCTCACACTCGCCGGCGAAATGAATGGTTACTCTATCATTTTCCTGTGAAGCGCGCTCCACTTCACTCCAGCCTTTTTTCTGTTCCTGCAACCTGCGGATCATATTATCCAGGTCGCTCTCTTCAATAGTTGCATCGGCACGAGTGATTTCAAGCTGATCGACGCCATCCAATGAAATTTCCGGGTAAACCTCGAATTCGGCGATATATTCCAACCCCTCGGAATTGCCGGACGGCTGTATATGTGGATGTCCCGCCGGCACCAAATCCTCTTGCTTTAGCGCTTCGAAATAGGTGTTCTGAATCAAATCGCCGGCTACTTCCCCTCTGACGCGTTCGGCAAATTGTTTCTTGACGACCGAAAGCGGCACCTTGCCAGGACGAAAACCATCGAGTCTGACTTCTCGCGCCAGTGACTTGAAGCGCGCTTCCATTTTTTCCTGAACGACTTCTTCAGGGACGCTGACAGTCATCTTGCGGCTCAATTCGGATGTCTTTTCGACAGAAACTTGCATTACTTTACCTCAAAAAATTAAATGTTCGGTTGTGTCCTGGATACCGGCAATCGGCTTTATGAAGCTGGGAAATTAACGGTGGCCATCGTTAACTAAATACTGGGGATAATGGTGCGAGCGGAGAGACTCGAACTCTCACGGGCTACCCCACTGGAACCTAAATCCAGCGCGTCTACCAGTTCCGCCACGCTCGCAATCTTAAAGAGCTCGCCATTATAAACATCTGCATAGCTAAATACAACTGAATATTGAAGATTTTATCGAGCGATTATTTTGCCGGTACGAATAATTTTCTGTTTCAGAGTTCCTTCGCAAGTCCTTCATGTTTAAAATAAAATTTACCGTTGCGGAAGTTTGTCATCCTTGGCACGATGCAAAAGTTAGTCCGAATCCAATGGATGTCCGCAGTATTTACAGAACGAGGCATCATAGTCGTGACCGGTCTCTCCGCAATCGGGACACGCTTGATTATTGATCTCCTCCATTTTACCGACCTTCAACAATTCGGCACTGTAGATACCGGTGGGCACCGCGATAATGCCGTAACCCATGATCATGATGGTCGAGGCGATTATCTGGCCCAACGGCGTTTGCGGGGCAATATCGCCATAACCCACCGTGGTCAACGTAACAATCGCCCAATACACGGACTTAGGGATACTGGTAAACCCAGCTTCGCTTCCCTCCACCACATACATCAGGGAGCCGAAAACGATCACCAACGTACAAACGGTATAGAGAAACACCAGAATCTTATGGCAGCTTTGGCTCAGGGCCTGCATCAAAATCTGTGCTTCGCTCAAATACTCGGACAGTTTCAAAATCCTAAAAACCCGCAGCAAACGCAACACCCGCACGATCAGCATATATTTGATGCCGGGAAACAAAAAATTCAAATAGGTCGGAATGATCGACAGAAAATCGACAATGCCGAAAAAACTCCGGCAGTATAACCAAGGACGGCGTACGGAGATCAAACGTAGCGCATACTCCACTGTAAACAATAGAGTAAAGAACCACTCTGAATAAAAAAACCATTGCGCGAAGCGTTCATGCAAAGTACTCACACTGCCCAGCATGACCGACAATACACTGCACACAATGCTGATAATTAACACCAAATCGAAGATTTTGGCCGGTCTCGTTTCCGCGCCAAAAATGATGCTATGCAATGATTCGCGCCAAGGCGACAGCACCTCTCCCTCGTTATAACGCGGTTTTTTCGGAGAGGGTTTGCGAGGCTTCATCGCGCTTGTCTATCTATCGTTTCAGCCAATTTTTGCCCCAAATCAAGCACAGCCTGGTGTTGTTGCTTGTCCACTAACGAACCGTCTTCGGCGAAAGCCTGCGCGGCCTTGGCAATAGCCTGTTGATCGGGCAATACGGTCACGCCGATATTGTTGAGCAACAAGCGCAGAAACACCAGGCCGCGTAAGCCGCCCAGCGCCCCAGGCGATGTCGCCATAATGGCCGCATACTTCCCCTTGTAGGCAAGCAGCGGCGCCTCATCAACACTTTCCTTACGGGAGGCCCAATCAATCATGTTTTTTAGCAAGGGGCTGAAGGCGCTGTTATATTCCGGCGAAGCGATCAGGAAACCGTCATGGGCAATCAATAAATTCTTAAATTCCCTGGCCTTGTCGGGCATGCCTTGTTCCTGCTCCAGATCCTGATTGAAGATAGGCGCGGGATAGTCGGCCAAGTCGATGATCGTGACTTCCGCGCCTGCTTGCTCGGCCCCTCGCGCGGCGATGGCCGCCAGTTTTTTGTTATACGATTGCTTCCGGCCGCTACCGGCGAATGCTAATATCTTGTTCATGTCACTTCCGCTCGATTATCAAAATGCCGACTAACAAAGCCAACCGGTCATCTGTTGTTCTGCTGCTGATTGGATTTATTGTTCTGTTCATCGCTATTGTACAGACCACCGATCCTTTGCCTCAAGATAACGCATACCATCAATTCGCGGATAAGCGCCCCTGGCTGTCGCTACCTAACTTTTTCGACATAATCAGCAACCTGCCTTTCGCCGGGATAGGAGTGGCCGGACTGATCCTGTGTTTAAAGGACAATCCTCGTTTAATCATTGTATCCTGGTCTGTATTCTTTACCGGTCTGACGCTAGTCTGCATTGGTTCCAGTTATTACCATTGGCAGCCGAATAACGCAACCCTGTTTTGGGACCGCCTACCGATGACTATCAGCTTCATGGCGCTATTGGCTGCTTTGTTGACGGAAAATGTCTGGCCGCGCCGGGAACAACTGCTGCTGCCTTGCGCGTTACTGCTGGGGTTATCCAGCGTCGTGTACTGGCGTGTCAGTCACGACCTGCGTTTTTACGCCTTCGTCCAATTCGGTACCCTGCTTGCGATACCGCTAGTCGTGATGGTTGGCAAAAAACGTTATACCCACCGCCATTACCTACTCTACGGCCTGCTATTCTACATCCTCGCCAAGCTCTTCGAACTGAACGATCGCGAAATCTTCCGGCTGACCGGCCAATCCCTCAGCGGCCATACCCTGAAACACCTGGCGGCGGCCGCGGCGACCTATTGTGTCTACCGCATGCTAAAACAGCGTTCCGCCCTCGTTTAACTACATAATGACCCTGACCGCCCGCGCCAACAGCTCGTTCAGATAAATACAAGCGGTCGAGTGGCTGATACTGTCGCTGCTCCAAATATGTCCGACCCCGGCCTTGTTAATATGTTGTTCGGCATCACCGCAAAACAATGGATGAGTCACCACGGCGCAGACTTGTCCCGCACCCGCCGCCATCAATAATTCTGCAGCCTGAGCCAAAGTTCTGCCGGTGCTCGCCATATCATCGATAATCACGACGGATTTATCGGCGAAGTCAAAAGCCGGCAGGGTGACCGACACATTTTTATCGCCGCTGCGCCGTTTAGTCGCCACGGCGTAATCGAAGCCGATCTTGTCGGCGATCGCCGCCACCCATTGTTCCGATTCGTCGTCGGGACCTAACAACACGGCATGAGTTAGCTGTTGCTTTAAAAAACGCGCAATGGGTTCGGCGGCCGTCAGGCTGACTGCATTCTGCAACGGGATAGCCTGATCGAGCGAAGAGATGCGATGCAAATGCGGATCGACGGTGATGACATCGTCGAACAAATTGGCCAACAACTGACCGACGATGCGTTGACTGACCGCTTCGCCCGGTTGATTGGCGATATCCTGGCGCATGTAGCATAAATAGGGCGCCACCAGCGTCAATCGTTTCGCGCCTAACTGGCGGGCCGTGTTTGCCGTCAGCATCAACTCGATAAGCTTATCATTGGGCTGATTGAGACTGCGGCAGACAATGACATGTTCGGGCAAATCGACAGGCAAGCGCACCAAACTTTCACCGTCGGGAAAATGGTGCAAAAACACCTCTTTAACCGGAAGATTCAAGGATGCCGCCAAACGTTGCGCCTGTGGTAAATAATCGGAAAAAGCGAGAATCAACATGGCGGCCACCTAAAAGGAAATCTGCGGCTTAAGTAACTGCGCATCATCGCCGATCCGATAGCCGCTGTCATGGCGGGCCAGGCTTTTGGCGAATTTAAAATCGGCCTGAAATTCGGCATGAATGCGATATAAAGGCTCGCCCTTTTCGACTTTATCCCCCATCTTCTTCAACAAATCCACCCCGGCTTTTTTATCCATCGGCGCCCCGGCCAGACGGGCGATTTTAGCCGTCTGGAAATTATCGATATCGGTCACCACTCCATCTTCATCCGCCAATACTTCATAACATAATTCGCCGGGCTTTAAATCGATTTCCTTTTCCCCTTGCGCCTTAATGATTTCATTCATTTTCGTCCACGCCCTGCCCGACTCCAGAATGTCCCGAGCTATCGCATAACCTTGCCCGCCGCGAACATCGGGGTCGAACTCGATGATGCGTCCGGCCAATTGCAAAGATTTTTGCCGCAAATCGGGTGGCGCACTAGGATCATTATTGAGCACCTTCATGATATCGCGTGCTTCCAATACCGGCCCGATCCCCAAACCGACAGGCTGGCGACCGTCGGTGATCATGACTTCTAAATGCAAATTCAGCCGGTCGCCGACAAACTCGAATAATTTCCTGAGCGCCAACGCTTGCCGCATATGCCTGACCTTGGCCGTCGGCCCGACCGGAATATCGACAATCAAATGGGTCGAACCGGCGGCCAGTTTTTTCGACAGGATCGACGCCACCATTTGCCCTTGCGAATCGATGCCCAGCGGACGCTCCACCGAAATCAACAAGTCATCGACCGGCGCCAGCTTGGCCGTCCCTCCCCAGGCCAGGCAACCGCGTTCTTCGTGAACAATTTCCAATAACCTCTCCGGCGTGAGGTCGACACTGGCCAATACTTCCATCGTATCGGCCGTTCCGGCCGGCGAGGTGATCGCCCGACTGGAAGTCTTCGGAATCAACATGCCGTGAGCCGCCACGATCGGCACCACCAGCATCGAAGTGCGGTTACCGGGAATGCCCCCGATACAATGCTTATCCACCACCAATGGTTCGTGCCAATCCATGCGCTCGCCGGAGTTCAACATGGCCCGGGTCAGATACAACAATTCATCGCGATCGAGATTATTTTGCCCGGTGGCGACCAAGAAAGCGGCCATTTCCATTTTTGAGTAGCGGTTTTCGACGATATCGAGAGTAATGTTATTGAAGTCATCCTGGTCCAAGCGTTCGCCATTGATCTTGCGCCGAACCGCGTCCATTGATTTAGGCGGTTCGGCATGATTGACCGTTACCAAACCGCCCTCATCCAAATTCAATTGGCTAAAAGCTTGTTCGGACAAGCCTAATTCGCCTGGCAGCACAATACTATTGTCATCGACCACGTTCAGCACCGACAAGACTCTGTTGCCATTGGCGCTGACTAAAATCTTAGACAAGGCCTGAAATCCTTCGGCCCGATAAATCTCGCATTCGCGGTTCATGTAAGCGACGTTTTCATGGTAAGTATCGATTCCCACCCGCCGGATTTTTAACATATCAACACTCATAACCTGCTCTTCTTATCATTATTTTATCGGCAGCGCCTAGTTGTAATATTAGCAGGCATTAATAGCAAGGATGGAAGAATTGATGTATTGATTATGCAGGAACTATGAAAGGGCAAAAAGCGGAGAATAACTAACTGAGATAACAATGCAGCGGGACCTCGGAACCGTGCCATCCCAAATTCGGCCATACACTGAATAGGTTAGGCACCCCGCGTTTTGTTGCCTTGGGGGTAGGCGGAATTCATCCTTGTAGCCTGGATTTCGGCGCTCCCTGCCGAAATGACGAAATTTAATAGAAGACACGAAATTTAATAGAAGATCGGGAAATGAAGAACGCAATCTTCAAAATCAATTAGCAGCCGAATCCATTGGCCATGCCGTTTATTCAGCCCGGCATGAACCTTTGACTGGGTTTAATTTCGTTCTATAGTCGTGAGCGTCAATCACTCGGTGGAGACCGATTTTTCCTCGTTCTTGATCGCCGCGTCGAGGGTATGCCAAGCCAGAGACGCACATTTGACCCGCGCGGGATAATCGCGCACGCCGGCCAGTACGGCCAATTTTCCGATCGCCTCCAGATTCAATTTTTCATCTTTGCCCGTTACCATTTCATGAACCTGATGAAACAATTCCTCCGCCTCGGCCATGGTCTTGCCCTTGATGATCTCGGTCATCAACGATACCGAGGCCGTCGAAATGGCGCAACCGGACCCTTGGAAACTGGCATCGGTGATCACATCGCCATCCAGTTTCAAATACAAGGTCAAGCGGTCGCCGCACAACGGGTTGAATCCCTCCACTTTCCGGTCCGCGTCTTCGATAACCCGAAAGTTCCGCGGATTCCGGTTGTGATCGAAGATCACTTCCTGGTATAAATCACGCAATTCGTCAAACATTAGCCAAACACCTCAATTAGGGATTTAATTCCTTCGATTAACACATCGACCTCTTCTTTGGTATTGTACACCGCGAACGACGCCCGCGCCGTCGCCGGTACGGCGAAGAAATCCATCACCGGCATCGCGCAATGATGCCCCGCCCTGACCGCGATACCGAGACTGTCCAGCATCGTGCCGATATCGTGCGGATGGATTTTATCCAGCACAAACGACAGGATCGCACCTTTGTGCTCCGCTTCGCCGATGATGCGCAAACCGTCGATTCGTCTCGCCTGCTCGGTGGCGTAAGCCAGCAATTCGGCCTCATAGGCGGCGATGTTATCCATGCCTATTTCGGATAAATAATCGATCGCCGCGCCCAGACCGACCGCATCGGCGATGCTGGGCGTGCCGGCCTCGAACTTATAGGGCAACGTATTATATTCGGTTTCCTCGAACGTTACTTTTCGAATCATGTCGCCGCCGCCTTGGTACGGCGGCATCGCTTCCAACAACGCCTGTTTTCCGTACAGCACGCCGATACCGGAAGGCCCGTACAGTTTGTGGCCGGAAAAGGCGTAAAAATCGCAATCCAGATCCTGTACATCGACCGGCATATGCGGAATCGCCTGGGCGCCGTCCAATAAAACGGGAATATTCCTGGCATGCGCGGCGTCGATGATTTGCTTGACCGGATTAATCGACCCCAAGGCATTGGACATATGTACGACCGAAACCAGGCGGGTCTTGTCATTGAGCAGTTTCTCGAATTCGTCGTAGATCAGCTCGCCGTGCCGATTGATCGGCGCAACCTTCAGTACCGCGCCGGTCTGCTGACACAGCAATTGCCACGGCACGATGTTGGAATGATGTTCCATCGCGGTAATCAAAATCTCGTCGCCTGCACCGATATTCGCCCGTCCGAAAGTCTGCGCCACCAGATTGATCGCTTCGGTGGTCCCCTTGACGAAAATGACCTCCTTGGTGCTGGCGGCATTGATGAAATGCTTGACCTTCTCGCGCGCGCCTTCGTAGCGGTCGGTCGATTTGACGCTCAAGGTATGCACGCCGCGATGCACATTGGAATATTCGTGCCGGTACAAATGCGAAATACTGTCGATCACCGCATTGGGCTTTTGACATGTCGCGGCATTGTCCAAATATACCAAGGGTTTGTTACGAATTTTTTCCTGCAATATAGGAAAATCCGCCCGGATTTTATCTATCGGTAACGCTGTCATTATGCTATTGATTGTTAAAATTAATATTTGATTTACTCGAACTGCCGATTTATAGTTTTTTTCAAGCCAAAACCATTGCAACGAATTATGACGCCTTCCACTGCCCCTTTGCGAAAACACCTGACCGACCTGGAAGAATGGCACAAAATGGGCGAATCCGGCATTTTCCCGCCCGACAGCCACCTGGAACTTATTAACGGAGAAATTGTTGAAATGTCGCCGATAGGTTCCAATCATGCCGGCCATTTAAAAAGGCTCAATCGCTTATTGAATACATTGCTTAAAAAAGAAGCCATCGTCTCCATTCAAGACCCGCTTCAACTTGGCGATTTCTCGGAACCGGAGCCGGACTTGATGCTATTAAAGCCTAACCCGGATTTTTACTGCTCGCGACATCCGCAGGCCGGCGACGTTTTGCTGCTGATCGAAGTCGCCGACAGTTCCCTGGAATACGACCAGACCCATAAATTGCGCCTATACGCCTTACACAACGTTCAGGAATATTGGTTGTTGAATCTGAACGATTCCTGCCTGGAGGTTTATCGCCGTCCGCGCGGTGAAACCTACGAGGAAAAGACCACGCTGCGCGACGGCGATACAATCAATCCATCGCTATTGCCGGATATCGCCATTCAGGTCGCGGCCATATTATAACCATTCCATCTCGACCCCTTGCTGGGGGAATCGCTGCAGCACCTGAGCCAAAACCAGGTCATGCAGGCCCTTGATGTCGACCTTGTTGACCATTTCGTTGGCGAAGGCGAAGGTCAGCATGTTTCGGGCCGTCTTTTCATCGATACAGCGCGATTGCAGATAAAACACCGATTTTTCGTCCAACTGCCCCACCGTCACGCCGTGCGAGCATTTGACGTCGTCGGCATAAATCTCTAGCTGCGGCTTGGTATCGGCCTCGGCGTCATCGGACAACAGCAGATTGCGGTTATTCATTTCCGAGTCGGTTTTCTGGGCGTCCTCGGCGACAATCACCCGACCTTGGAACACGCCTCTGGCCCGCTGATCCAATACCCCTTTGTACTGTTCTTTACTGATGCCCTGAGGCTTCAGATGGTTGATGCGGGTATGATTGTCCAGATGTTGACGCTTGATACCCAAGTACAAGCCGTTCAATTCGCATTCCGAGGCGACATCCAGATCGCAATGAATATCGTTGCGCGCCAACAAACCTCCAAAGGCGAAATTATGATGTTGGAAACGACTGTAGCGTTCCTGCTTGATATACGTTCCGCCGAAATGATATGCCTTTTCCGATTCGGTTTGCAGCTTGTACAATGTCAAGCTGGCATTCTCGCCGACGAACACCTCGCTAACCGCCGCGGTCAGATAAGCCTGTTCCGCCCCGGCATAAGTCTCGACGATTTGCGCTTCGGCCATGCGCTCGACAATCGCTAGATGGCGTGTGGTCGCCAGTAAATCAGGCTGCGTCACCATATGCAGAAGTTGCAATGGTTTTTCCAACACAGTTTTCGCCGGCACCTGCAAAAACAGGCCATCGGCGAACCAGGCGCCGTTGAAGGCGACCAAGCTGTGTTCGTCATGGGCAACAGCCTGTCCCAGATAGCGTTGTACCGTCTCGCCGTTCTGCGCCAGGGCATCGGCCATGCTCTTGACCACCACGCCTTCCGCCAAACCTTCCAGGTTCGACAATTCCGGCGCATAGCGGCCATCGACGATGACGACCGTCCAGGCATCCGTCAAACGATATGACGCCAACCAATCGGGATCGATCGGGGCCGCGTACTCGGCAACGACCGGCGTAAACAGTTTCTTTTCGATCGCCGAGACATTGGTGTAACGCCATTCCTCTTCGCGAATGGACGGAAACCCTTTGTTCGAGAATTCCTTCAAAGCCTCGGCACGGAAGGCCTGCAACCAGGGCAGATCATGGCCAGGCAGGCGTTCGATGTTTTCATATTCGGCCGCGTAGCGGCTCGTGGCTTGTTCGATACTCATCATGCCGCCTGCTCTTCAACCCAGCTATAACCTTTTTCTTCAAGCTCCAGCGCCAGCTCCGGACCGCCGGACTTGACGATGCGGCCATGCGCCAGCACATGAACGAAATCCGGCTTGATATAGTCGAGCAAGCGTTGATAGTGGGTGATCATCAGAAACGAGCGTTCCGGCGAGCGCAACGAATTGACGCCGTCGGCGACGACCTTCAATGCATCGATATCGAGACCGGAATCGGTTTCATCGAGTATGCACAATTTCGGCTCCAGCACCGCCGCCTGCAGAATTTCGTTGCGCTTTTTCTCGCCGCCGGAAAAACCTTCGTTGACGGCGCGGTACAAAAACTTTTCGTCCATCTGCAGCAACTTGACCTTGTCCTTGACCAGCGTCAGAAAATCCATCGCATCGACTTCATTCAGGCCGCGATATTTGCGGATCGAATTCAAGGCCGCTTTCAGCAAATAGATATTGCTGACGCCGGGAATTTCGACCGGATATTGAAAGGCCAGGAACAGCCCCTCGCGGGCACGGATTTCCGGGTCCAGCGCCAACAAATCCTGGCCCTGATAACTGACCGTACCTTCGGTCACGGTATAGCCGGACTTGCCCGACAACACATGCGACAAGGTGCTTTTGCCGGCGCCGTTAGGCCCCATAATCGCATGCACCTCGCCCGGATTGATCTGCAAATTCAAGCCTTTCAGAATGGCTTTGTCGTCGACGTTGACGTGAAGATTTTCTATGCTAAGCATTTATCTAATTACCTATAAGTTCAGTAAGCCGGATAGAGCAATGCGCTAGCCGGAATTTAATTTCAAAAGTTGTTAAGCGATAATCGAAACCGGATATTCAGCAAAACTACCGTCAACCGTGACAATGGTCATCGATTCTTGAATGGCCTGCGCAATCAAAAGCCGGTCGAAAGGATCGCGATGAACGGCCGGCAAGGCTTGCAAAGCTTCGATATGAGCCAGTTCAATTGGCAACACAATCAAGCCATTATCCTGTTGCTGAATATCGAGCATATCCCGCCAAGGCGTATTGAATTGCAACTTGCCTAATTGCTGTTTGATTTGCATTTCCCAAACCGACGCCATGCTCAAATACAGCGCGTTATTCTCATTTTCACACGCTAACCGTACCGCCTCGGTTATTTTTTCAGGCGAAGCGTTTAACCAGAGAAATATATGCGTGTCCAGTAATAATTTCACGCACCATTACCTAGCCAAAATTCGTCCGGTAATTCCGCATCAAAATCATCGGCGATTTTGATTTGTCCACGAAATTGTCCAAACCTGCGTTTCTTTTTGACATCGGCTTTAGGCTCCTCAAGAAGAACAATGACTTTGACTCGTTGACAAGGCCAATCTTCGGGAACGTGCAATTGGATTTGGTGCTTTTCATCGATGTCAGCTTGTAATTCAATAACTTGCATGACGAGCCCTCATTTCTATTTCGTTATCTCAACGTTCTTTAAATCAGTAAGGATTAAGTAAAAAGTAAGGTGGGCAAAATTCTATGAAACCCCATCATTTTAATATTGTTGGTTTCACACACGGAACGCGAGCGTTACACTCCACGCGATCATATTTGACTAAATATATCCTCAATGGTCCCTATCACCTTTCTTATAAATCCATTTCTCAATCATACCTTCATTGATAGTTTTCAGATGTTTTCGAATATTTCCACTAGCTCTTTGCAATGCGCCATCGCTTATCATGGCACTTGGATGAGGCATGGCAACAAATTTCGATTTTGCTTCTCTTTCCTTAAATGAATTCCATTTTTCCAGGTTGAAAGGAGTGAATTGCCATTTTATCGTCCCCATAGTTCAACCGACCGCGCCTTCCAGGCTGATACCCAATAGGGCCTGGGCCTCGACCGCGAATTCCATCGGCAATTCCTTGAATACTTCCTTACAAAAACCGTTAACGATCATCGACACGGCATCCTCGGCCGAAAGCCCGCGCTGTTGACAGAAGAATAATTGGTCTTCGCTGATCTTGGAGGTCGTCGCTTCGTGTTCGACCTTGGCCGAGGGTTGCTTGACCTCGACATACGGAAAGGTATGCGCGCCGCAACGGTCGCCGACCAACAGCGAATCGCATTGGGTATAGTTGCGGGCCTGATCGGCGCTTTTCGCCACCTTAACCAGACCGCGATAAGTATTTTGCGCTTTGCCGGCCGAAATACCCTTCGACACGATGGTACTGCGAGTGTTCTTGCCGATATGAATCATCTTCGTGCCGGTGTCGGCCTGCTGCATGTTATTGGTCAAGGCCACCGAATAAAACTCGCCGACCGAGTTATCGCCCAACAAAACGCAACTAGGGTATTTCCAAGTAATCGCCGAACCGGTCTCAACCTGGGTCCAGGACACCTTGGAATTCACTCCACGGCATTCGGCCCGCTTGGTCACGAAATTATAGATACCGCCCTTGCCGTCCTTATCGCCCGGATACCAGTTTTGCACGGTGGAATATTTGATTTCGGCGTTATCCAACGCCACCAGTTCGACCACCGCCGCATGCAATTGGTTTTCGTCGCGCATCGGCGCGGTACAACCTTCCAGGTAACTGACATAACTGCCTTCGTCGGCAATGATCAACGTCCGTTCAAACTGGCCGGTATTGGCGGCATTAATGCGGAAATAGGTCGACAACTCCATTGGACAACGCACGTTTTTCGGAATGTAGACGAAGGAACCATCGGTGAACACGGCCGAGTTCAGCGCGGCGAAGAAATTGTCGCCGGTCGGCACGACGCTACCCAAATATTGCTTGATCAGTTCGGGATAATCGCGAATCGCTTCGGAAATCGGACAGAAAATAACGCCGGCATCCTGTAATTTGTCTTTGAATGTCGTCGCCACCGACACGCTGTCGAACACCGCATCGACCGCGACACCGGCCAGACGCTCTTGCTCGTCCAGCGGAATGCCGAGTTTTTTATAGGTTTCCAGCAGTTCCGGGTCGACCTCGTCCAGGCTCTTTGGTCCTTCCTTCTTTTTCGGCGCCGAATAATAACTGATCGCCTGATAATCGATCGGATCGATGCTCAGCTGCGCCCAATCCGGTTCCTTCATGTCCCGCCAGTGCCTGAACGCCTTCAAGCGGTATTCGAGCATAAACTCGGGTTCTCCCTTGACCAAAGACAAGCGACGTATGACATCCTCGTCCAAACCCGGCGGGAAGGTGTCCGCTTCCAGCTCGGTCACGAAACCTTGCTTATATTCCCGGCCGATCAGTTGTTCGATTTCTTGCGCACTTGAAGACATAAACACTCTTTAAATGATGAATTAGCGATATAAACTGGTTACGGGAATGGTGACTTCCCGCGGCGTTGTCACCGGCAGAATCAAATCCGCCAGCGTTACCGATTCCAGCGCATTAAAAATTTTTTGATTGATCAGGTTCCAGCCGCCTTGAATATGACAACCACTGGCCTGCTCGCAGCTTCTATGCGAATGACTGCATTCGGTCAGCGCAATCGGCCCTTCCAAGGCACTGATCACGCTAGCCACGGTAATTTTTTCCGGCGACCTAGCCAAAACGTAACCGCCTTTAGCGCCGCGTACAGAATTCAATACGCCGGCCTTCGCCAGCATTTTCAACACCTTGCTGACGGTTGGCTGGGCAATGCCGGTCATTTCGGAGATCTCCAAAGCCGCATGTGTTGCCGCGTTATCTTTGGCCATATGACTCAACACCACGGTCGCATAATCAGTCAATTTACTCAGCTTTAGCATGACCTCTCCTCCCAATTGTGGACCATTTTAGTCCTAATTAATTCCATAGTAAAGCCCTTGGTTATTTGCCAGAGTAAAAATTTGTTATCTAGGCTTGATCGTCAAAGCGCCAATAGCGACGCCAATATCGAAACCACGGCCATATCCCGCTAAGGCCAACGAAACTTCCCCCTTGGTCATCACGCGCCCTTCAACCGACTTGGTCGCACCGGCATGGCCATCCAGAAAGGCATAGGTCCCGAAGACCTCTTGTATGTTTTTGACCTCGGTAATCACCCCGGTACCGTGATTGATCTCCGACTTGCCGATGGTAAATCCTCCCCCTCGGCTGATTATGGAAACATTGGCGCGTTGACCGTTGCGGCAACTCACCAAACCCTGCCCTTTGTATTCCTTATAAACAAAGGACCATCCCTGTAGAGAATAAGTCAAAGTGCAGGTAGTCATCTGCGCCGCAACCGACAGTGGCAAGCATAATGTCAGGATGGTTAATAGATAACGCATGTCTTCCCCTCACTTTATTCAAAACAAACAGTATGTCAATGCAAGATTAATTCAAGCTGAAAAGCCTCTTATTCAATCATCGGCTTTTACCACTGCGCCAAATGGAAAACAATAACCAGATGCCACCCATGGTCGCAAATAAATAACCAAAAAAACCGAAAATCGGCAAGCCCATAATCTCCGGCCCACCGCGGACGGTCATGATAATCGAGGTACCGATAATCAATGCCGCCGTGACGATGCCCATGGTCAAACGACTGATAGCCCGATCAGTCTTATCGATAAAATAATCCAAACGGCGAACGTTGATATCAACTTGTATCGCGCCTTTACGCGACGCCCGCAACAATTGGTGCAATTCCTTGGGAAAACTGGACAGCATGTCCACCACGCTGATTAAATTGCGCCACCCGCGTTTGGCGATGGCGTCCGGTTTGTAGCGGGAAACCATCAAATCGCGAATATAGGGCGAGGCAAACTCCAGAGTTTGAAACTCCGGATCCAAATGCCGCCCCAACCCGTCCAGCGTGATATAAGCCTTGATCAACAATGCCAAATCGGGCGGCAACGACAGATTGTGGTCGCGCAGGATGGACATCAAATCGCCCATCATCATCGGCAGGCTCAAATCCTTCAACGGCAGCGAGCTGTATTGATCGACAAACGCTTCAATCTCGATCGCCAGGGCCTGCTCGTCGGTCTTGATGACATCCGACCAATCTTCCAAAATTTCGACGACCTTTGCCGGCGTTTGGTTGACCATTCCGTAGAGAAAACTGACCACCTGCTCGCGGCGTTCCTCGGTCAAACGGCCGACCATGCCGAAGTCAATAAAGGCAAGCTTATTGTTGGGTAGAAAAAAAACATTGCCCGGATGGGGATCGGCATGAAAAAAACCGTCTTCCATGATCATCTTAATGACCGCATGCGTACCGCGTTCGGCCAACAGCTTTCTATCCAAGCCAGCCTGATCAACCATAACCAGATTCTTCCCTGGAATCCCATGTATGTATTCCTGGACATTAAGCCGCTCTCCGGTCCATTCCCAGTAAACCTTGGGAATGACGATATTGCTGTCTTCCGCCAGATTTGCCGCCACTCGTTCGGCGCTACGGCATTCGGCGGCGAAATCGAGCTCACGACGCAATGATTGCGTAATCTGCCTCACTACCTCGCGCGGATGATAGCGCCTGAATTCGACGGCATCCGCTTCGATAATATCGACCAAACGTGCGAGCAAGCGTAAATCGGCTTCGATGATCCGCCGAATCCCCGGGCGCCGGATTTTCAGCACTACTTCAGTGCCGTCCTGCAACACCGCCCTATGCACTTGCGCCAATGACGCCGCGGCGATGGGCTTCTTGTCGACTTCGAGGAAAATTTCGTCAATCTTGCCTCCCAGGTCGTCCTCCAACTGCGGCAGCAACTCGGCAAAATCCATGGGCGGCGCCTGGTCCTGCAACTTACCGAATTCAGTGATAAATGGCTCGGAAAACAAATCGACGCGCGTCGCCAGAATTTGACCGACTTTGATGAAGGTCGGTCCCAGCTCCTCCAACACCCGTCGCATGCGCGGCGCGGTATCCATTTTGCCGTATTCGTCGGCATGCTGCCAATGCAACGTTCTGCCAACTTTTTCCAGCGCATTGCCGATGCCCAACAAATGCACAAAGCTGCCAAAACCGTAGCGTATCAAGACGCCGGCAATTTCCTGTACCCGCCCCAGATCTCGAGCAGCATTGAGCATTTCCCACAGCATAAATGTGTCCTTGCTTATTTCTTGTCTTGTTCGGGCTGCAGGCTTTCGGCTATTCCCGCCAGGATGCCGCTGCCTATCTTGGCCAATGTTGCCGCCGTATCACGCGCCGTGGACACAGCCGAGCTTTCACCCGTTACGGTAATATGCTTGATCGATTCCAACATGGATTTGGTTTCGCGACCCACGGCCGTCCCTTTGATTTGCATGTGTTTGAAAAAATCTTCGGCAACTTCCGCTGCCATTCCGCCGCTTTCCTTGGCGATATCAGCGATCGTATCCAAAAACATTTCCTCCAACCCCTTCAAATCGTCCATCGACTTCTTCAGGTCGGTCTGGGAAAAATTTTCCATTCTCGAAGAAGCCTCCTCTACGGCTAGCTTCGTGGCTTCGGCCGTACTGGCCAAGGCATCGTCGAGGGCTTTTGTCGATTGCTGCAAGACATTCCTGGTCGAATCGTATTGCTTGTTCATGCCAGAACTGATCCCCTTGCCTACCGCCTTAACGACATCGTCGATGTTTTCCCGATCGAGTTCCCGCTCGGTCAACGCCTTTAACGTAATAGTTCTTACTTTTTGATATATATCCTCACCCGATTCAATGGCTTCGCGAACCGTATCTTCGACTTGTTGCGCAGTATCGTTCATATTCATACCTTATAGAGTTGGAAACAGATCAACCAGACAATTTGACCAGGCGATACAATGGATTAGTTCGAAACTGTCTCTGCATAATTTTTATCTGGCCGAGTTCGATTTTAAGACAAATAACGCTTTCTTGCTTGCCTGAATAAAAATAAGGACATGTTTTCGCAATTAATCCAGCTAGCGCTTTCTTACATAAATGCTATTTTATGCGATAATAGTAGGTTTATTTTTGGCGCAAGCTTATGCGGAAGCCTTTTCGGACAGCACCACTATCGACCCGGCAAACCGGGCAATAGTGTCGAAGATGCCCGTAAAGCTAATTGATCCGATCGCTTTCGCATGTTTCGAATGAACCGCTATAAATGCTAATACAGGAGATTAGGGCATGACAGCATTGATTGGCATTATCATGGGCTCGACTTCCGATTGGGAAACCATGCAGCATGCCGCGCAAACCCTCGAACAATTGAATATACCCCATGAGGTGGAAGTGGTGTCTGCGCACCGGACTCCTGACAAATTGTTCAAATACGCCGAAACAGCGGAAGGCAAGGGCCTGGAAGTCATTATTGCCGGCGCCGGCGGAGCCGCCCACCTGCCGGGCATGACCGCGGCCAAGACCGTGTTGCCGGTACTGGGCGTCCCGGTGCAATCGAAAGCGCTTAACGGCATGGATTCGTTGCTGTCGATCGTACAAATGCCCGCCGGAATTCCGGTCGGCACCTTGGCCATCGGCCGCGCCGGCGCGATCAATGCCGCCCTGATGGCCGTCGCCATCGTCAGCAACAAACATCCCCAATATCGCCAATCATTGCTCGATTATCGACAACGACAAACCGACAAGGTAACAGCCAATCCCGACCCCCGCAAGGTAAACGCATGAAAATAGGCATTTTAGGAGGCGGCCAGCTGGCCCGCATGATCGCCCTAGCAGGCTACCCTTTGGCGCAAAATTTCATCATTCTCGATCCCGGCGCCGATGCCGGCGCCGTCCCCCTGGGCGAACACCTGCATGGCGCCTACGACGACATGAAGCTAGTGGCGGAACTGGCTAAAAAAGCCGATGTCGTGACCTATGAATTCGAAAATGTACCCGCCAAGGTTGCCGAATTCCTCAGTGATCACACGCATATTTATCCGCCGGCCAGGGCGCTGGAGGTCGCACAAGACCGACTCACGGAAAAAAACTTTTTCCATCAATTAGAAATCCCCACCGCGCCGTTCGCTCCTGTCGACAGCCTGGAAGATCTGCAGCAGGCGATGACCGAAATCGGTTATCCGGCCATATTGAAAAGCCGGCGCCTGGGTTATGATGGCAAGGGCCAAGTGGTCCTCAAGTCGGCCGAGCAACTGCCATTTGCCTGGGCATCGATGCAAGGCGCAGCCTCGATCGTCGAAGGCTTCGTTCCATTCCAACGCGAAGTGTCGATCATCGCCGTCCGTAGCCCCAGCGGAGCAACTGCGTTCTATCCATTATCGGAAAACCGACACAGCGGCGGTATCCTCCGCGTCGCCGAATGCCGAGAAGACGATCCGCTGCAAGCTTCCGCCGAGGACTTTGCAACCCGCCTGCTGGAAGCATTGAATTATGTCGGCGTGATCACCTTAGAATTGTTCGACATGAATGGCCAGTTGCTAGCCAACGAATTCGCGCCACGGGTGCATAACTCCGGCCATTGGACCATCGAAGGCGCCGAAACCAGTCAGTTCGAAAATCATCTGCGCGCAATCCTGGATCTGCCGCTGGGTTCGACCAGGGCGCGCGGCCACACTGCCATGGTCAATTTCATCGGTGGCGTGCCGGACAGCGAACAAGTGCTGAAGATTCCCAACGCCCATTTGCATCTTTATGACAAGGCAGCGCGCAAGGGCCGCAAAGTCGCCCATGCCACGATCCGTTCCGACGATATCGAACAATTCCGTCAATCATTGCAGCAATTGATCGTGTTGGCCGAAGCGAGCGACGATTCTTGATTAATGCATGTTAATTGCTTAATGAAAATCGCCTTACTTTATAAATAGCTTGTAGCGTGCGGTGAGGTACGAACCGCACGCTACAGAGCCATCTGCAAGACAGCCTCAACCACGCCCTCGGCCCGACCGGCGACCAAGGCCAACTGACCGCCAGCCCAAAGCTTCGAAGCCTGGGGCAAGGCCAGCCAACTCGATAACTTCTCCACGCCTGATATTCAGGCTTCTAAATTGATTAACCGGCAGCTAACGAATCAACCGCTGTCACTATTCCTGCGTCGTAGCAGTCCGCTATTGGCCGAAGCCCTCCATCGCAATTTTCAACCCAAAGCATTTTTGCCATCGAAAGATCAAATCCGGCTCGGGACTCGATTTGTGTGAAAGCTTCGATCGGGTGGGCTTTTTATGCCCGACAAATTCGACTAATCAAAACTACGCGGGCTGCTGAAATTTGATGTGAAAGAGATAAAACCGAAAAAAGTCGGCCAACCAATGGAGTGATGAAAGACAAAGGACTCATTACGAATTTAATTTTCATCCGACCCCAACTAAAACGGAGTATGAATTTGATTAGACCATGAGCAGATCTCATCACGCTATCGATGCCAGTCAACCATTCTGACCGGCAGAGGTTTCCTTGTGGATTTTTCGGAGAACGAACTCAAAATTCATCATTTCCGCTCGAAAATCCCAAGACGATTGCGCCCACATCCTTAGATAACGAAGAAACTGCAAAACACCTTGCCAAACAGACCGGCTTGGAGTAGCTTTAACCATTGAACGGGTTGGAAAGTGGCGTTGGAATCCCTGTTCATCGCAAGATAATTTTACTTCTTCAGATATTCTAAGCCAAAGAGGCTGGTATCCGAAAAGGGGGAAGAGATGAGTAAAGATTATTTTTTCAGCAAAAATAATCAACAAACCGGTCCGTTGGACCTGGAAGCGATCAAAAAGAAGATCGCGGAAGGCACCATCACCTCTCAGACACTCGTCTGGCGCGAAGGCATGGATAATTGGAAGCCTGCCGATCAAATCCAGGAATTATCGACATTCTTCAAGAGCGGCGCCAAACCGCCTCCCTTACCCCGAAATCCGAAGACGCCCCCACCGCTGTCTGATGACGATATCCCTGCAGGATTGACTCCCTTTGAAGAAAAGGCTTATCGATTTGCGAAAGCCATGTACCCTCCCTGGAAAGGAAGGCATTTTCCGATCGGTGCCTATGTTCGGAAAAACCCGAAGCACGCTGTTTATGTAGTAGCCGGGACGTTCGCCGCCATGATCGCTGTCCTTATCCTGTTCGTCTTTTCTCTATCTTCCGACAAGGAACAAATCCAACAGTATACTCAGGGCCCGCAGGAAATGCCGATGGGCCAGACGCCCCCTCCGGGCTGGCAGGCCCAACACCGGGCTATAATGGATGCGCAACGAGAGATCGGCCAAATGAGTCACGACGCCTACATTTACAAGCGCGACCGGGAGGATAAAATGGATGATTTTCGCCGGAAGATGGAGACAAACGACGATTAGCCAAATTGTCGGGCAACGAAAAGCAGTTGCCCGACCTACCCTAAGTTAATCCATTAGAAAGCTCAGCAATGAGGGACTGATATATTCCCTTCCGCTTACCTCAGCCTTCCCAACCGTTTCAACGCATCCAGTTTCTCGCTGCGATCGAGTTTTGCCCGATTCAGGGCGTTGTGCAACACTTCGATCGTGCGATCGTAATTCTCCCGGTCCACCGGAAACGGCGTACCGTCCTTGCCGCCATGGGCGAAAGAGAAACGCGCCGGGTCCCTGACGCTGGTCTTGGTGCCGTATATCAATTCCGCCGTCAAAGCCAAGGCCCTCAGCGTTTTCGGGCCGACGCCCTGAATACCGAGCAACGTGGTAAAATCGGCCGGCGCCTCTTCATAGGTTTTTAGCAAGATTTTGTGGAGATACTTGGAATTAATATCTTCGCTGCGCACCCAATGCCGGCGCGGCATCAGCAATTCCGGCCGCCGTTGCAGCACTTGTTCCATTTCCCTTTCCGGTTGCGCCGCCAGTTGCGTGACCCGTTCCCGGGAAATCTTGCTTTCCCGGGCAACAAAATTCAGCACCTTGCCGCGATGATCGCAACACACGGCGCTATGCGGTTCGTTGACGAAATCGGTTTGTTCGTTGCCTAGCCAATGGTAACGCCTGGCCATCCCGGAAGCCTCGTTCATGCCCTGCTGCACGACGCACCAGCGACCGTTAGCGGTGAAGAAAAAAGCATGGTGATAAATCTGGTAGCCGTCTTGAACGGCGGAGCTGTCGACCTTGGCCGACAGCCGGCTGGCCGAGACCAGTTTTTCGCCGTCATAGCCGGTAGTTTCGCATGTGCGGCGAATCTCGTCGGGCGTCTTGCGCGACACCTTGCCCTTACCGCCCGCCGCATAAAAGTTCAATTCGCGTTCGAGCCCCTTGATACCTTCCTTGACCGCGCCGCAAGTGGTGGTCGTTACGCCGCTGGAATGCCAATCGAATCCGAGAACGCAGCCGA
The DNA here is from genome assembly GCF_000733935.1 of Methylomarinum vadi. Lineage (NCBI taxonomy): Bacteria > Pseudomonadati > Pseudomonadota > Gammaproteobacteria > Methylococcales > Methylococcaceae > Methylomarinum > Methylomarinum vadi. Next base: position 4,224,347 of record NZ_JPON01000001.1, on the reverse strand, counting down.
AAGCCTGAAACCAAAAGGGGTCGGATAGCCGCTGCAACGCGCCTTCGGCACCGAACTCGGCCACCAAATGACAAATGATCTCGCGCGCCAGCCGGGTCATTCGTTCGAATAGCCAGCGCGGCGCCCTACCGCCGTGCAAAGGCAATTGACTGTAACCGGTTCTCATTAGAAACAGTCGACCGCTATTCGATCAGCATGCGTTCCAGTTGACGGTCATGCTGCAACGGCTTGGACGATTCGGCCCTTTCCCGGCACGCGGCAATCAATTCCGACAATTGACCATACAACAACCGATGTTGCCGTATGTCGTTTTCCAAGGCTTGCTTGATTTCCCCTTCTATTTGCACAAAAGCGGAATCCAGGCCTTTTTTAAGCCCCGCCAACGCCGCCTTTTGCAATGACGGCTGCAGTTTCTTATGTAAAAAATAAGGCGCCAGCCAACTGAGGCCGATCAATAAGACACTGTGTATGGCGAAATCGGTGCCGAGATAAGACTTCCCGGTTTGCGCGCTCTGGTAAAAACCGGTCACGACCAAATAACCGACCAAGGTCATGGCCGCCAACGGCAAGACGAATTCGGCAAAGCGCAGGAACTTGATCAAAAAACGTTGCAGACTATTGCCAGGCCGGATTAAAGCTTTACGGCAGGACAATTCCGTCTGCGTGCCGATGATTTTGGCCGCGTTTTCCCGTAACGGCGCCAGCGCGGCTTTCAACGGTTTGGCCGGTATATCCAGTTGTGCGGCCTTCACGACCATGCCATCCAACAAATCATTGAAGCGGCTTTGCGCCCAATCATCCCATATTGAAATATCCGGCTTGCCCCCGCCTTTTTCCGCATAGGCGCTCGCCAATTGCATCAGCGGCCAGTTAAAACCCTCGCTTAACAACTGTTCGGTTTTTTGCCATTGCTGGTTACAACAATCCTGCAAGCGCTGAAAATCCAGTCCCGCGAGACCTTTTTGGCATTGCTGCATCGTCTCCAGCAATTGTCGGATGCGCACCTCCCGGCCGCGCTGTTCCAGCTCCTGCAAACTGTAACCGGTCGACAATCGGTCCAATTGATCCACCAGTTCGCCGAACTCATCCTGTGTGTTTTCGGTACATATCGTGCGATAAACCAAAGGATCTTCGAAACCGGCCTTGGCCAGCTGCCGCCTGAAATCCTGATATTGCTCGGTTTGCCCCCTATCCCATTGGTTCAAAACGAACAACCAGGCATGGCGAGCGCCCTCGGCCAATAACAACCGCCAGGCTTTGTTATCTCGATACCGCTCCGGACTGACGACATAGAGCAATACGTCGATATGCGGCAGCCATTCCAGCACCAACTGTTTGTTACTCTGTTCAACGCTGTCGAAATCGGGCATATCGACCCAAATTATATTGCTCTTGCTATCGTCCCGATGGCGACTGATCGTGATTTTTTCCAACGGCAAGCCGGCCGGCAATTGTTTCAGAGCGACCGCCTCGTGATGGTACAAGGTAACTTCCCGCGAGGTTGGCCTTTCTATGCCGGTCCGGGCGATCGCCTGGCCTGCCAAACGATTCAGCAACGAACTCTTGCCGACGCCAGTCCCCCCCATGAAAGCGACTATCAACGGCCGGCTGTCGATATCGGCGAATAAATTGTCGGGCGTGCGCGTGTCGATCGATAGAATTTCCTCAGCCTGTTCGGGTTCGAGTCGCCTATCCGCGATCGCCTGTCGGGCCCAGGCCTGGGCGCGCCCTACCAAGTCAGAGTATGCGTAAGCCATGTTTTTTCTCTTTTAAATACTGTTCAGCCTGTTGTAATTGTTCGGGAGAAATATTGAAGCGTTTATGGCCGGCCAAATGTTCCGGCAACCGATATAAGGCTTGTTTTAATGTGTCTTCGAATAATAAGGCCGTAACGGTCTCCAGTTGATGCTGTTTCAATTCCGCTTCCAATTTGTTCATATAGCTGCCGATCGCACTTTCCGCCAACAACGAGGTGACCGACAACATCGCCGGCGTCAACAACAGATCATGGACGCCGATCCCGCCGGTCTTGATCGCCAACGCCATCGCCGTGGCATCGGTCGTGATGCGGGTCGCGCGTAGCGCATTCAGCGTCATCGGCTGCTCCAGCAACTTGTTGTACAGGCGATGGGCGGTCGCCTCGACATCCTGTTGAAAATTGGCATGGTAATGCCGCACTTCGGTCTCGTATTCTTGCAGAATAAGCTGTTTGCGCTTCCTGAGAATGTTGCAGGCATCCCGCCACCAACCGTGATCGCCCGTCTCCGTCTCGGCTTTTTGCAACAACCGGTCGGCCAACTGGATAATGACATGTTCGCCGATCTGCTGCAGCAAGCTGACTTCCTGGCTAACCCCGTCCAGCGATCTGTTTTTGCCCAATTCGATCAGTTTCCTGACCGGCCAGGTCATGACGCGCCGGGTTTTACTCAATACCTTGGCGATGCCGGGAATTTCCAGCAGATTGAGCAACTCCAACAACGCCGTTTGAAAGGTCAGATAATGATGCGGATGATCCAAATAATCGCGTTGATATTCCTTGACTGCATTGGCGAGACTACGGTCCACCATCGCGCGCCAATTTTCACTCGCTTGCCGTTCCGCGTAAACGGGCTCCAGCCAGGATTGCCAATACTTGCTCAAAAGTTGCTGTTGGTACAACGCATGTTTGGTGGGCGCCACTTTTTTAACCAGACCTGAAAACATCGCCCCGGCCGACTCCGGCCAAAGCGGCGCGCCGGTTTGCTTGTTGAAAAACAGCGGCACGACATCCGGAAACGCATCACGGCGAACCTGCAACCATTTTTCCTTTAACGAGGGAACGATGAACTGTTCACTGCCTTCGATCAGCTTGTTCAAACAAATCAATGTCGGCTGATGGAAGGATTCGATGGTCGCCATGATTTCCCAAACCGATTGATCGGCATATTTCTCCTTGCTGACCACCAATACAACGATATCGGCCAGGGCGATTGTTCTGATCACGCCCTCCTTGTAATCGGCCGAGTCGATGGAATCGAAGTCGGGGGTGTCCCATAACACGCAGTCAGGTAATAACGCGGAACTGGCCGCAGTATGCGCCAAAGAATAACAATCGTAACGGGAATTGCTCAGTTGCTGTTCGGCCAATTGCTGAAAACGGCCGAAATAGTTTTGTAGGCCGACACAATCGTCGATGGCGGTATTATGACAAAAACCGTGCGGATGCACGGTATAGCCGGCCAACGGACTGACTCCGGCGATTTCATCGCCCAACAATAAATTGACTACCGAGCTCTTGCCTGCCTGGGTAGGACCGATGACGGCAATTTGCAAGGGAAAGTGTTTTCTCGCTTCCTGTATCTGTCCCTTGCGAATAAAAGCTTCGGCATAGATCAGCTGTTCAACGCGTTGCTGGTATTCGGTGAGCAGCGGTTCCCTCTCATTCATTTGGCCGATGACGGCCTGATAGCGCTGCTTAAGAATTTGGATAAATTCCAACATATAATATGGGCTTGGGTTTATAATAACCGAGTGATTTGCTTTGTTTCAAACCTGAAGTAAGCTCATCATTATAATTATAAATACCAGGTTTGTTTATCTATTCATCGAGGTTTGATCTATGAAACTCTCCACTCCTATTGTTATTTTATCTCTGTGCGCCTTGTTACTCGGCTGCTCAAAAAGCAACGAAATCAACGGCCGTAGTTTACGTACCGCGAATAGATCGGTCAGCTTCATTAAAGACCGCCTGCCTGTCGAACAACGGGTCGCCTTCGAAATTTCGTTCTGGTCGCTTCGTGATGCAATCCGAAACAATGAAGAATTTTTGGACACGATCGACGGCAAAACGCCGGAAGAGATGATCGATCTGGGCAAAAAACTGTTTCAAAAACGAAAAAGCGAAGGCTACAAGGATTATGAACAATTTGCCAGCTGGGAACAGATGATCGACCATTACACTCAGGAACGGATCGATCAGAACCGACGCAAAAAAGCCGATCCGCGCGACCGACAAAACAACGTTTTGTACAAGCTGTAAGCCCTTGAGCGGCTACACGGCTTTCTCTCGAATTTAGTAAGCATACTAGGCGGGATGCCTTTGCATCCCGCTTCAACTGCCGGGATTCGGCAAGGCTTTTTGTTCGACCAATGTCGACACAAACTGGCTTGCCTCGTTGATAGTCTTTTCCATGATCGCGATCAGCTTGGAAATATCGATGCTGATTTCGACGAACTCATGCTGCAACGCGGCGATGGCCTGCGCGTTCAAATTATGCTTCAGAAACAAGACCTGATCCTGAAACGCGCCCAACACCGGATGAATACGAGCCTCGGCCTTGCTCAGAGCCGAAATCAGTTTCTGATATTGACGCCTGGCCTTAGTGAGTTGCTGCCGGCTACGTGCGCGTAAGGAACGATTACTGTAAAGTTCGAGTTCCGCCTCCCATTCATTGAACAAAGCTTCGCTGACTTCCTCGATCAATTTGATCCGATGACTGACTTCATCGCTCTTGCTGCGGCAAAATTCATACTGCTTTTTTAATTGTTGGTAACGGTACTCCAGCGACAAATCCGGCAAGCTTAATAAGGTCTTAAATTTGTGCAGGGAATCTTCGAATTGATCGCGGCTGTCTTGCAAACTTTCACAGGCTTGGTCGACATGGACGACGACAATATCGCGTTTGTGATGGCCGAGCAGCGACTCTCGCCCTTTATAATAAACCTGCCGCATGCCTTTGCGGAAAATTGTTTTGAATAGCTTATACATGAAGGTTACAACTGCTGTGGATTGAGGAAATGAGTAGTAAAAGACGCTTGTCCGCTATAACGATGAAAGGCTCGGTCGACGATCCCCAGCGCCTGCAATTGCTCGAGACCGGCCCTGTCCGGCAATGGCGCGGCCTTGACCAGGAACAGTTCAGAGGCCTCTAATCGCGCCGCCAGCCACGCCGCGAGACTATCCGATGTCACCTCCCAACTGGCGGGAACGCCGCCTTGGTCCAACTCAGCCACTTGCGGCGACCAGATCACCACAGGCACACGATTGAGTTCGTCCGCGATCTCGCCGACGAGAGAAACAATCCGCCAATTCGGCCTTAGAGTTTGCAGCAATAACGCCATTTGCTGCATCGCCAGAATCGCCATACAATGCGCGGCCCGGTCATCGAAGCGCCATTGGCCTTGCGCCATTCTGACCTGATCGGCAAAAGCGCCGCCACCCGGCACGATGACGACAGACCGCCCCCGGGAACGGCGATCGACTCGTTCCAGGCTGTCCAGCAAACCGGTCGAATGGCTCAGGCTTCCTCCCAACTTAATGACTTCCATCAGTGCCGAAAATATTCCAACAATTCCAACAACGCGGCCGCCTTGTCGAAACTCTCCTGATATTCCTCTTCCAGCACCGAATCGTTAACGATGCCGCCACCCGCCCAGAAACGGATCATGTCATCGGAATGGACCAGCGTGCGTATGGCGATATTGGTATCCATATTGCCGTCGAAACCGATATAACCGATCGCACCACAATACACGCCCCGGCGATTGGGTTCCAATTCCTCGATAATCTCCATCGACCTTATCTTTGGCGCTCCGGTTATCGAGCCGCCGGGGAAGCAACCCCTGAGTAAATCCAGCGCATGGTGTCCTTCCGCCAGCATACCCTTGATCGTGCTGACCAAATGATGCACCGTCGCATAGCTTTCCACGGCAAACAATTTTGGCACCGTTACCGAACCTTTTCGGCAATTCTTGCTGATATCGTTACGCAGCAGATCGACGATCATCACATTCTCGGCCCGATCTTTCAGGCTGGCGGACAAGGCGCTGATCTGCAACCGGTCCTGGTCCAGCAGCAATTTTCTAGGACGGGTCCCCTTGATCGGCTTGGTCTCGACTTCGCCGTCGGTGACTTTCAAAAAGCGTTCCGGCGATGAGCTGAGCACCCTCACCTCGGGGAAATTGATATAGGCGCTGAACGGTGCCGCGTTGATTTTGCGCAACTGTTGATAGGCCAACCAGGGATCGCCACTGCAGTGGCTGACAAAACGCTGCGCTAAATTGACCTGATAACTGTCTCCTTCCTTGAGGTAATGTTTAATTTTGGCGAAGGCTTTGGCATAGTCTTCCTTGTCCATATTAGAACATGGCTTATCCAGTACCTGGAATTGTCCAAGCTCAGGGTAAGCCGGTAACAGGCTGAACTGGTCGATCAAGGTTTCCCAATCGTCTTCCTGGGTTTCATGGCCGACCAGCCAGCTTTCCTGGCGTTTATGATCGATGATGACCGCCCAGGAATAAATACCCACGGCCATCTCGGGAATGTGTTCGGCGTCTTCGGCGATGATCGGCAATTTTTCCAGCCGGCGCGCCAAGTCATAAGAAAAATAACCCAGCGCGCCACCATTGAAGGGAAGATGATCGATTGATTGCTTTTTCTCACCCAATTGTTGTTTGAGTAATTCGAACGGGTCTTCCCTGGAGATAACACAGTGCCCTCCGTGTCTGATTTCCGTCTGTTCACCCTGGGTAACCAAGGTGCATAGCGGGCCGGCGGCAATGATATCGAAGCGGCCCTGACTGCTTTTCGGATAACCGCTGTCGAGAAAAACCGACCACGGTTTGTCGGCAAGCGGACTAAACAGCCGGGCGCTATCGGCAAAATACGGCAGGGGATGTTTAAGTTGTTTAGAAGTTAACATTCAATATGCCTGCCCTTGCCCCGATAAAGTGAAAAGATGAGCGTGTTGCAAGAGCATGTTCTGGGATTACGGAGATCGCTTCGGTAAATTGTGACAATTCTATAACAGCCGTTCGAATTAACAAACCCTAAGCGCCAGACTGGCGACCGCCACCGCCGGCGCGCAATCGCCACTATCGATTTCCACATCCGACTCAACATCTCCGATCAGCTCGTTAAAATCCCGATAAACATAACCAAACTCATTGGCAATTTCCTTGACCAGAAAACGCCCGATCCCGGCACCGACTAATTGGACATTATCCAGCCTGCTCAATCTGGACAACTGCTTTAGGCACCCCTCCCCGATTTGCCTTTTCTGAATATCCTTCAAATGTTTGGCGAAATCCAGCCAAAGAGACCAGTCCTCCTCGACAAAATCATAACCTGTCATGCGCGACAAACGCCGGGCGCTGGCCAATGGCGTCTTCTCGCCGCCATCGGCCGTTTCACTTTGATCGTGCACTTCTTTCAAGTCTCCGGTCAAACGATAGACATCGGCCATCGTGGCGAAATATTCGGCCATCAATCCCATGCTTCGGCCCTTGAATACGGCCTGGCGGGCAAGAGCCATCACCGGCGTCCTGACTATGCCGGTATAGACCAGTTCGGACGAAACCAGCCGCTGATAATCAGTACTCCCCAACGGAGCGACTTTATCATCGGCAAATAACAAAATATCGGTTGTGGTACTGCCAATGTCAACAAACAGCCCCGCATCGACCCGTTGCGCTGCCAACAAAGCACTGGCCAGCCAGTTCATAGAGGCGATATCGAGGCAATCCTGTTTCGATAACGACGTGGTCGCGGACAAAAATCCGCGCTGCCTGGCATAAATCCAGCAGCTATCCGGGGACAAAAAGTCTTGCATGGCCGCGACGATCTCTCTGACACCCTGTTCTCTGCCAGCGAACAAATCGACCAGCTCGCCGGTCATGGTCAGGGCATGACGACATTCCCTGCATTGAAACTGCTGCAATACCGCTTGCACGGCCTGGCGCAAATAATCCATTCCTTTCCATAATGGACAGGAGTAAAGCGCAATATCGAGCACCTTCCCCTCACTGTCCAACAGAGCCGCCTTGAGATGCGCCCCGCCAATATCCCAACCAATTATTTGTTGTTGCATCAATGAATACCCGCGTGAATATCGACCGTTATCGTTTGGTTGACGTTTTTACGAAGTGCCGGCGCCTCATCCAGCAATTTTATAACCTGCTCGGCAACATTGATGCCGGTCGCGGCCTGGATACCGCAATAGGAAGTGGTCAAACGCGGATTGATTTCAAGCACGACCGCGCCATACTGTTGCGATTCGATTAAATCGATACCGGCATACCCCCATAATCCGGGAATCGCCACCGCAACCTGCTCTACCAGCGCTTGGTAATCGCTGGCAAGCTGATCGGCCACATTGACTCGGCAGGCCGTCAACTGTAAACGGCCTTTATCGATTAACAGTTCTTGTTCGTTACAGCACAACAACCAGCCCTGGCCATGACGGAACAAACAGGACAAACTCAGCGAACGCCCGGGCAAATAAGGCTGCACGACAAGGTGTTCCGCCCTAGCCGGTTTATCAACAACTTGCTGCCATTCTTGCCGACCTAAAACGACAAAACTGCCTTCGCAACCGACACCATCGTCTGGTTTGACGACCATGGCGTCATGATCCAATGGACTGACATCAGCTAAATACTTAGTCTCGACAGCATTGATCTTGGATCGAAGAAGGTGCCGGCAAGTCCGATATTTGCTCGCGCATAACCTTAACGCTGACGGCGTCGATAATAGTGCACCTACTTTCGTTTTTTTGGCCAATTCGGCCAACGAGGACAATACATCGTCCGTTTCCGGCGCTATCGGCCAGAACAAATCACAGTCAGGCAACATCATTTCTACGACGAACTGATACTGCTGGTTTTGCTCTAGGTAGACAATGCGAGCCCTCTCGGGCACATCCTCCAAAGAACAGCGCCGGTCGAGCAAAATAATCGGCTCGATATCAGGCAACGACTTCAATTCCCTAACTAAAGCCTGTAACATCATCTTTCCTTCCCTTGCCAGGGAATCCGGCAACGGCCGACCGGCCAAACCGCCGCCGCAAATGAATTCGAACAACAAAACTTTCAAATGCAAATAATCCCCGTAATAGATTTAAAAGATGGTCATGTCGTCCACGCCCGTCACGGCGATCGCGACCGCTATCAGCCGCTCAAAACCCCCCTGTGTTCCTCTTCATCACTTTGCGCCGTGATGGAGACTTTTCTGGACTTACATGACTTTGATACGTTTTATATCGCCGATCTTAACGCCATTACCCGGCAAGGCGATCACGCCGAACAAATTCACGAGCTAAGCGACCGTTATGGCAATATCCAGTTCTGGCTGGATAACGGTAGTCAATTAATGGAAGTGGATGAACCCCGCGCTTCAAACTTAACCCCCGTCATCGGCACCGAGTCACAGCACCATTTAGGTGTAAAGCCGCGACAGAATTATATTCTATCGCTCGATTTTACCGGCGAGGAACGCCTGGGCCACCCGCTGTTATTTGAAAACAAGGATGTCTGGCCGCAAAATGTCATCATCATGACTCTGGCACGGGTCGGCAGTCATAGCGGCCCCGATACCGTTAAACTGGCCGAATACAAGAAAAAACACCCCGACAAACAATTTATTGCCGCCGGCGGAGTCCGTGACGGTAACGATCTAAAACGATTAATCGACATCGGCATCGATAAGGCCTTAGTAGCCAGCGCCCTCCATTCCCGCGCCATTACCGGCGAGGACATCAAAAAACTGCAGACAAAAAAATACCCCGTATAACCGGGGTATTTTTTATCCACTGTCGGTAAGAAAAACTTACTTTGCAGCGAATGGGTGCTCTGCAGTTGCTTTTCCGGCAACGACTTCAGACGCAGTAGGAGTACCAGCAACAGCGCGCTCGATAGCTTCTTTTGTCGCTTTGTAGTTGTACTCTTGGATTTTAGCGTCGTCATCGGCCAACCAGTGAATGAATACACCTACACAAACGAACAAATCGTCCGCTTCGTCAGCTGGGATAGTGCCATCTTCTACAGAATCAGCAACAGCCATCGCAACACCACGTTGAGCAGGACCGAACATTTGTACGGCTTGCTTGGAGCCTTTGATGGTTACCTTGTTGAACATAACAGTTGCTGGTTTAACCATCAAGTTAGGGGCAACCACTGCCAACAGACTGGAGAAACCGTCTTTATTGTTTGTCAAACAGTTAGCAAAAGCGGACTCGGCAGCGGAACCACGAGGCCCCAGAATCAAATCGATATGAGCAACTTCATTACCATCGCCAACCAAAGACTCGCCAACGCGTACGTTGTTGATTTTAGCCATTTACCTATCTCTCCAAAAAAAGTGAATAAAGAATGAATAAAGAATGAATCAAAAAACCGACATTATTTATGTCTTATTGTTACAGCCAATTCCTTTTCGCCGGATCAACTGGACACATCACCGATCAACTGTTGCAAAAACACCGCCAGCACTGTTGCAACGGTTATATCAGCTGTCGTGCCCGGATTGATACCTTTCGCCTTGAACGCTTCATCGATGCCATGCAGCATCGGTAGCAGCGATTCAGGATTACTGACCGTGAGCAAGGACTCATGAACCCTTTTCATTTCGCCCGCTACCCAGTCTGTATATTGCTGGCCATATTTCCGTTCAATATGGCTATCAGCGTAGCGTTCCAACATGCCCGCATAGACAGACAACGCCGCCCAATTCCGATCACCAAATTTCGCGAAAGTGGCATTATACATGAAAATAGTAAATCCAAAAATATCTTTATAATTTGAAGCAAATTGATAAGCGATTCTATCTTTGTTACCAGCTATTTTCATGGCCTCGGTCAGAGTCACCGTTGCCTCCTGCCTGACATCTTGCTCGCCGGAATCGCCTAAGCCGCCTGGCGAAGCCAGCACGATGGCCTGGAACACCCAATCGGCATCCCGACGGGTCGTGTTCGCCAACAAGCGACACACGGCTTCGCGCAATGACTGTCCTTGCTCCAGATCGGCGGCGACTTGCAGCAACGGCGCGCATAACAGGATGATCCCCAAATTGGTATTACAGCCTACGGCCTCACGGGTCGCCTTTACCGCGTAATAAATTTTCTCGCCCAAAGAATAATTGGGATCGGTGATCGGTTCTGAACTTACCCGGTAACTGATTCTGAAATCCTCGACCGTCATGTCATGGCCGTCACTATGCACACTGACATTGCCCGGCTTGAAGGCAAGCAACTCCACCTCGCAGGCCTCTTCATAGGCCGAGATTAACTGCTGCCGATTAATCATGAGGCATCGGCACTCTGAGTCGCCTGATTGGCACTTAGATAACGGGAAAACAAGTCTTCCGCCAAACACTCGGCGATATTGAACCCGCAAACGCTCTCCAAACCTTTCCAGGCCGGGATGCTGTTGACCTCGATAATTTGATACCGCCCCTCCCTGTCCCTGATGATATCGACGCCGGCATAATCCATCTCCAACGCGGTGGTCGCTTCGACCGCAAGTCGTGCCAGTTCGTCGGTTAGCTCGACAGCTTCGCAACTAGCGCCGCGGGCGACATTGTTCAACCAGGATTTACCGCGCCGGCGCATCGCCGTCAGCGCCCGGCCGTTGACCACAAACACCCGGGTATCGGAATAACCTTCGCCTTCACAATGAACAAAACGCTGCAGGTAATAAATCCCCCGGCTACTGGTCAGCCAGAACAAATCGGTCATTTTCTCGATACGGCGAATCCCCTCGCCCTGAGAACCGAACAACGGCTTGCTGATCAGCATATTGCCCGCCTTCAGCTCGCGTTCGGCGATCGCCAACGCCTCGCCCCGCTCCCTGGCGATCCAGGTAACCGGTGTCGGCAAACCGGCGCGATGCAACAGAAACGTAGTCATTCCCTTATCGACGCTGCGCTCGACCGCGCGCCCGTCGTTATAAACCGGCACGCCGGCCAATTTCAGCGCGTGCAGGATGTCCAGGTAGAACACCACCTCTTCCAACGAACCTCCCGGCACGCCGCGGACAAAAGCGGCATCCGGTAAAGTTTGCTCGAAACCGGGAATGACTATTGGCAATCCTTCGTCGCCGAGCTGCATTCTGCACTCGGTCAAGGAAACGTATTCTCCGCTGAACCCCCGGTTGGCGAAGGCCAGGCGCAGTTGCCTGCCGTGCCAACCCGGATCATCGGTAAAAATCGCTATACGGCCCAATCGTGTGTTTCAAAAAAAGTGATAATCAGGAACGGCGCAACCTTAGGCGCCGAATGACAAATCGAGCAACTCGTTATCCAGCTTGCCGGCGCGGAAACTTCTGCCGGATTCGACCGCCGTCACGATGACGCTGGCCGGACTAAACAACATGCCGTCGATCTTAAAGAAATCGTAATTATAAGACTTGAAGACTTCGGCGAACGGTTTGCCGTAATCCTTGGACGTCGAGCTCGGCAATTCCTTGGCCAATTTTTCAGCCGCTTCATCGCTACCCTTGACGTAAAGCTGGACCTGGCCGGCGAACAGAATGGCGTCATTGGTGCGACCCATCGCCTTGACGAAATCCGGATGCGGCGGACAAATCGGCGCACTACCGCTACCGTCTATGATGTTTTCCAATGGAAAATGCAATTCGTGGGCCTTGTGCATGGCCACTTCCAGCACCCTGCCGACCACTTGCACGCAGCCCGCCAGACTGCTGGTCGGGGTTACGATAATGGTCAACTTTTCGGCGGCGACTCCGCACGCGGCGGCGATTTTTTCGACGATGGCCAGCGGCGGTACGGCATCGTTTTCGATTACCAGCACCGTGCTGTCGGCGCTGTCGCGATAATCCAGTTCCTTATAAAGCTCTTCGACCGGCTCGACGACGCCTTCCTTGACTTTGGTTGCCATGGCTCGGGCCGGGCCGGAACCCAAGGCGTAGTATTTTTCATGCGACAGACTCCAACCGGCATATTGACTGCCAAGACAGGCCAGTACCGGATTCGTGCTATGCACATTGACCGTCAACGGCCAGTTTTTGGTATAACAACTGTGCGACAATGAAACAGTGCCCATGCCGCCCAGACAGATTTCGGTGATGATACGGCCGGCCTCCAGGCCGCCAGGCGCGTTAATACCCGCATCGATAATCGTGCTGCCACTCTCCAGCGTTTTGACCTCGATTCTGAATTTATCCGCTTGCTCGATCAATTGCTGAACCAAAGGTTGGGTGAGTTGATTAACGCTCGCTGTGTATTGCATGATATTAACTACCTGTGTTTAAAAGTTTTTCGACAACCTGTTGTTTATTGCGTAGACGATCCATCAGTTGCTGCCGGTTTTGCGCGCGGGCAATGATACTGCAAATCGGTTCGCCCTGCCCAATTCTCGACCCCGACCTGGGCCGGTCGGCCGTCCATCGCGGCCAAGTAATTTTTTCATCGATCAGGATTTCTCGTTCGGCGTAAACAATTTTATAGGCCGACAGCCGCTCAGGACGAACCGCTTCAGCCACCGTCCCCCGCAAAACGGCTTTTATATGGGCCTCGATGATATCCTCTCCATACAACTGCAGACTCGCCGGCGGCCTGGCATTGACCTCCAAGGCGTAACAACGCCCGTCCCGCAATATAAAATCCAAACTATTCAGCCCCCGTAGCCGAAAGCATTGCGCAAGTTTTGCCGCCCAGCCGGCGACCAATAACCGAACCGGTCCTGGCAATTCCGGCCAGGAAAGCACACCGGCAAACAAAAACGGCTGCGACGAATTGTTAGCGCAGAGCAACTGTCGCTGATAGCCGACGATGGCCACCCGACCTTGTGCGGCCACGAACAAAACCGACATCGCCATGCCATCGATATAGTGTTGCCAATAGCACGATTCAACCCCCGCGACCGAATCGGGCCTATAACGATGAATCCCCAACCCGCCTTCACCGGCCAGCGGTTTGACCAACCAACGACCTTCCGAGACGGGCGGCGTGAACGAGACGGCCGGATGCGCTATACCCAATTCGTCGAGCCGTTGAAAGAAAAAAGCCTTATCCTGCACCCTGGCGAAACGGCTCGCGGCATTACCCAGAAGCGTAAACCGGCCTTGCAAAAAATCCAGGCTCGGCAAATTGCTTTCAAAGCCGCTACCGTAAATGGCATGATTCAGGCCATGCCGGCTTTTCATCGCCAGAACCGGTTCTTGGATATCGGCCAACGCCAGCCCCGGCACAAAACAATAATCCAAGGCCATGGCCCGTGTATCGCTATCGCCATAACAATCGATCGCAACCGCGTCATAACCGGCTTCGGCCAAATAACCGGCCAGCATACGCGCGGATTTGGCGATGACCAGAATTTTGCCGGGGAAAACGGCCAAGACCTCAAACTACCGAGACATTCGCGCTGCTATTCCGGGCGCTGGCCACGGCGAAACTTAAATGGGGAACTTCAGAAAAATTACGCTGTAATTGCATTAATAAAGCCTCGGCCTTGTCAGCACCCTCAACCGCACAAAAGCCGGTGGGACCCCAAGATGTCTGGCCGATGGCAACAGCGCCCTGCCGCTCCAGCCACGCCATCGCCTGGGCCACTTCGGGACTGGTAAATACGCCGCCCTGCACCGAAGCGAAATGCTCGCCGACGGAACGTTGCAATTGCGTCACGACATCGCCGAAGCCGACGATATCCTGCTCGGCAAGGGCCGGCAGCCCTTGCATCAACAACAAATAACATAACCGCGCCGCTTCCTGTTGCGGAAACGGCGGTAGCTCCTTAAAGGCGGCGACTTCCTGCTTGCCATGCAGCCCTTGCCCCCTATCGTCGAACGCCAGAATGAACCGCCAGTGCTCCGGCACATCCATATGAACGATCATCGGCGGCGTCGTGGTCGCTTCGCCGCGGCCGCCGTCTACGACAAGCCCTCCTTGCTCGAACACGCCGATGCCGATTCCGGAACGGGCACCGCGGTCGGTCAACTGGGCGATTTCTCTCACCGACAAACCCAAATCATAATAAGCATTCAACGCGGAGCCGATGGCTAGCGACAGTTGCGTGCCGGAACCCAAACCAATATGCTCAGGAATCGCCGAATGAATCGTAATCGCAACCGTTTCCGGGACTTGCAATGTATTGCATAACGCTTGGGCACATTTCTCCGCCCGTCCCGCAACCGATCCGTACACCTGTAATGCGTCGGCTGCCGACAGGGTCAGACGAGTACTGATTTCATTCAGGGCCATGCCGATACTGCCGAAATGGCGCCCCAATGCCCCGCTCAAATCGATAAAGCCCATGTGCAGCCGGGCCGGAGCAATCACCGAAACTTGTCTATGCTGAACCTTCAAAACCTACCTAATTATCGCCGGGCCAATAGCCGACCCGGCAGCCTTTGAAAAGCTATTTATTATACAGGATCGAAAACGTTGAGTCGGACAAATTCGGCCAGTTGCCCTAAATCGGTAAACGTGAAATCAGCGGTCTCGACACAATCGAAGGCGGCCGGAAGCACTGAAGGTATGAAGGCGATCCTGGCGCCGGCCTGCTTCGCGGCAAGAATGCCGGCTCGGGAATCTTCCACAACCAGACAGCTGGATATCGGCACATTCAACAACGAGGCGGCGCGATAAAAAATATCCGGCGCCGGCTTGCCTTTTGCCACTGAATCGCGGCTGACCACTAAGGGAAAAGTATTATCCAAGCCGGCATAGCGCAGGCATTCCAACGCGTTATGATTAAGGCTATTGGTCGCCAGGCAAAAAAGTAACTGCTTGTCCAGGACAATCCGCAACATGGCGGAAAACCCTTTTTTCACGGCGATTCCCTTAGTCGCGACGTGCTCTCGCCAGCATATTCCGCTAAGCCGGTCGAATTGATCGCGGTCGAAATGGCCGCCACACTCGGCGGCGACGCGTTCGATGACGTTACCATAATCGAAGCCCGATAACGATAGACAAAAATCATCGCCTAGCCGAAAGGCCATTTTCGCTGCCGCCTGCTGCCAGGCGGCAAAATAAGTGCTTTCGGTATCCAGTACCAAACCGTCCATGTCGAAGATGACAGCCTTGAGACGAGACAATCTCGGTTCAGATTTCATGCAACACTTTAATATATTCTCCTTTCGCTTCCCTGCTCGATCCGACCACCAACCATTTACGCCCCTCCATCGTCTGTTCCAGTTGCCCGGAAACTTCGACCGACTCGCCTATTCGAGCCTGGCCGGTATAGGTCGCAGTAAAGCACACTATTTTATCAATCTCGTCATGATCGATAGCAAATTCAGCCGGATAATCGAAGGCTAAGCGATCATCGATCACTCGGGCCTTAATTGTCACCGCGCCGAGCTTTGTCATGTTACCGTGCGGTTTATGACTTTTCTCGACGATCATGCTCAAATCGACCTTGCGGCGATTAAACATCGCCTTGTTAAATTTGCGCCGCTCATGGCGCACGTACTCCGGCAAATTCAAATGGCAATCGCGGCGCCGATAGGATTCAAGCCAATCTTGCTCGGACAAGGCTTGACACTCCCCTTGCCGCAACAAGACTTTTATCGCTCTTCGGCCTTGCCGAAAGGTTTCTCGGCCGTAAAACACTAAATCGATATCGGAAGCGGGATTGTGGAAGGCGGGCAATAAGGAACCGGTCACGCCAACATCGTCCAATACCACGCCTTGCTGTTGTAATAACAAGCATAATCGTCGGCAATCATCCTCGACTTCGTCCTTGGGCTGTTGAGCCATTAACTGCGCCAGTCTATGTCTGGGTCGAAAATGCTCGTTGATATTGCAAACCGGTACGCCATGGAGTTTGGCATCCAACTTTTTCGAATGGCACAAATAGTGCGGGTAAGCCTGTTGCAGGAGAAGATTAGCCTCGGCAGTATGAACCTTTCGCCATTGCCGATAGCTCCGCACATAGCGTAAAAAACACAAGACCTTACCGTCCTCGACCACATCGCTCACAACTGCAAAGACCAGTCCTTCGGCCGTCGCAATAAAATCTTTGGGGTTGAACCTCATCGATTACTGTCTAAATTTAACGAAATCATTGAATTGATTCTTTATGAAAAAAGCGCACATATTCGGCAACTGCATTAGGAGACCTAGAGCAGCCTAATAAATTCATTGGCTTGCCGATATGTTCATTGTATTGCATTGTAAAACAATATTGGCCATCCACCGAAAAAGCGTTGAAAAAAAAGAACCAATCTCCTATGCTGCAAACAGGATTTTCCGCTGTCAGGCGCCGGCCTTTGATTGCACATCTTGAATGCCTAATTTTAACGGCGCGTGATACAAATCTTGCTGTTCTCACCCTTAAGCCTCGACCACTGCAGGAGAACGTATGAAGATCGGTATACCAAAAGAAATTCACGAAGGTGAAAAGCGTGTCGCGACGACACCGGAAGCAGCCGAAAAACTCATCAAACTGGGTTTTACAATCAGTATCGAAAGCGGCGCCGGACTCAGCGCCGACACTACTGACGAAGCCTATCGCGAAATCGGCGTCGAAATTGCCGAGAACGCCAAAGCCATTTGGGCAAATTCCGATATTATCCTGAAAGTCAGGGCACCGGAACGACACCCCGAATTGGCCATCGACGAAGTGGAGTTGATGAGTGAAGGACAAATTCTGATCAGTTTCATCTGGCCGGCACAGAATGAAGAACTAATGCAGAAACTGGCGGCCAAAAAAGTGACGGTATTGGCGATGGATAGCATCCCGCGCCTATCCAGGGCACAAAAAATGGATGCGCTCAGCTCGATGGCCAATATCGCGGGTTATCGCGCCGTCGTCGAAGCGGCGCAACACTTCGGACGCTTTTTCACCGGGCAAATCACGGCGGCCGGCAAGGTCCCTCCTGCCAAGGTGTTGGTAATCGGCGCCGGTGTTGCCGGGCTGGCCGCCATCGGCGCCGCCAAAAGCATGGGCGCCATCGTCAGAGCCTTCGATACCCGCCCCGAGGTCAAGGAGCAAGTCGAGAGCATGGACGCGGAATTTCTGATGCTGGATTTCAAGGAAGAAGGCAGCGGCAGGGGCGGTTACGCCAAAACCATGTCCAAGGAATTTATCGAAGCGGAAATGGCCCTGTTCGCCCGCCAGGCGATGGAGGTGGACATCATCATCACGACCGCGCTGATTCCCGGCAAACCAGCGCCGGAATTAGTGACCACAGGGATGGTGGAATCGATGAAACACGGCAGCGTCATTGTCGATTTAGCCGCCGAACAAGGCGGCAACTGCGCACTGACGGAAAAGAACAAGGTCGTCGTCAAACACGGCGTCACCATCATCGGCTACACCGACTTGCCCAGCCGCTTATCCAATCAATCCAGTCAGCTTTACGCCACCAACTTGCGCCACCTATTGACCGATTTATGCCCGGAAAAGGACGGTAATGTCTTCATCAACATGGACGATGAAGTGATTCGCGGCGCCACCGTGATTCTGCAAGGCAACATCACCTGGCCTCCGCCACCGCCGACCTTGTCGGTCTCTCCGGCGCCGCAAACCGAGGCGCCGGCGGCCAAACCTGAAGTCGAGGAAGCGCCCGGCCGCTTCACGGCCGTGAAGCAATTTCTTCCGGTAGCTCTTGTCGCATTGCTGTTATTCACCGTCGGCATGGTCGCGCCGCCCGCCTTCATGGAGCATTTCACGATCTTTGTACTGGCGTGCTTCGTCGGCTATCAGG
This sequence comes from Methylomarinum vadi, assembly GCF_000733935.1. Classification (NCBI taxonomy): domain Bacteria; kingdom Pseudomonadati; phylum Pseudomonadota; class Gammaproteobacteria; order Methylococcales; family Methylococcaceae; genus Methylomarinum; species Methylomarinum vadi. Next base: position 4,205,924 of record NZ_JPON01000001.1, on the reverse strand, counting down.
TCATCTGGAACGTGACGCCGTCGCTGCATACGCCGTTGATGAGCGTGACCAACGCAATCAGCGGCATCATCGTCATCGGCGCATTGATTCAGGTCTCTTCGTCGGATATGACCATCGTCATCCTGGCGGGGCTAGCCATACTCATCGCCTCGATCAATATCGCCGGCGGTTTTCTGGTGACCCGCCGCATGCTTGAAATGTTCAGAAAATAGGAGATCAGGATAATGTCACAAGGTTTAGTCACAATGTCTTACATTGTCGCCTCCATACTGTTCATTTTGAGCCTAGGCGGCCTAAGCAACCAGGAAACGGCCCGACGCGGCAATTACTATGGAATGGCCGGCATGCTTATCGCCATCCTTGCCACCGTGGTCAGCGACGCCGTTTCTTCCTATACCATTCTGATTGTCGCCCTGTTGATCGGCGGCATGATCGGCGTGTTCGCGGCCTTCAAGGTGGAAATGACGCAAATGCCGGAGCTGGTCGCGCTAATGCACAGCTTGGTCGGTATGGCGGCGGTATTGGTCGGTTACGCCAATTTTACCGACGCTTCCTCGCCCTTGGCCGGCGTCGAAAAAAGCATTCACGAGGTGGAAATTTATATCGGCGTTCTGATCGGCGCCGTGACCTTTTCCGGCTCGGTGATCGCGTTCGGCAAACTATGCGGCAAAGTCACCGGAAAACCGGTTTTACTGCCGGCCCGCCATTGGCTGAATTTGCTGTTGCTGATTATCGCAATCGGTCTCGGCTATTTTTTTCTGCAAGGCGGCGAAACCGGCGGCGGCTATCGTCCATTCCTGGATTGGGCCAACGACTTATTCACGCAAGGCGTTGAAACCAGCGGCGGCACCTGGCCATTGATCCTGATGACCGTTATCGCGCTGCTGTTCGGCATCCACATGGTCATGGCTATCGGCGGTGCCGACATGCCGGTCGTGGTCTCGATGCTGAACAGTTATTCCGGTTGGGCCGCCGCCGCGACCGGTTTCATGCTCAGCAACGACTTACTGATCATCACCGGCGCCCTGGTCGGCAGTAGCGGCGCCATCCTCAGCTACATCATGTGCCGGGCCATGAACCGCGACTTCCTCAGCGTCATCGCCGGCGGTTTCGGCAATGCCGGCGGGGAAGCGGCCGAGGTCGAAGGCGAGGTCCAGCCCATCGATATCGAGGAAACCGTGCAACTGCTGCGAGACGCCAAAAACATCATGATCATTCCGGGTTACGGCATGGCCGTGGCGCAGGCCCAGCATACCGTCTACGAGATCACCAAGATTTTGCTGAACCAAAGCAAGAATGTTCGTTTCGGCATCCATCCCGTCGCCGGCCGCATGCCCGGCCACATGAACGTCCTGTTGGCCGAAGCCAAGGTGCCCTATGACATCGTGTTCGAGATGGACGAAATCAACGAGGATTTTCCCGATGTCGATATTTCCATCGTGATCGGCGCTAACGACATCGTCAATCCGTCCGCAACCTACGATCCCAACAGCCCGATCGCCGGCATGCCGGTATTGGAATGTTGGAAAGGTCATGCCACGATCGTGCTGAAACGCAGCATGGCCTCCGGTTATGCCGGCGTCGGCAACCCGTTATTCGTCCATGACAAAACCCGTATGCTGTTCGGCGATGCCAACGACAGCCTGCAAGGTATACTCAGGGCTTTGCAGAACTAAACTCGGTCGCCGCCGTGGCTGTTTCACCGAACAGTCACGGCTTTCCGTTTACTCAACAGTTTTTAACCGAACCTTCATTCCTACCTGAGTTTATTGGTTAACCGCCCGTTGACACAAAATTGACATGGATGGCTGCTAAACTTGACCGGTACAGTTTTAGTTGCAAAATTGGATATCATCTCGTGGCATGGAGATTAGTTACAGCATTTCTCCGAATCCTTTTCTAAAACCAAGCTCTACACCGCAGGATTGATATTGGACACGTATCTCGCCCAACTGACTGTATTCTGGAACGATTTTATACTCTTCCTCACTCCAGACAGTGAAAAGCTGCGCGACGGCGGAATTATCGCGCGTTTAATCGTTCAGGCATTGTTGCTGATTGGTTCGGCGTTGTTCTCGAGTTCCGAGACAGCCTTGTTTTCGTTATCGAGACTGGATTTACAAAATCTGCATAATCAAAATCATCCCCAGTCATTGACCATCCACGCCTTATTAGAGCAACCGCGACGATTAATTATCTCTATCTTGTGCGGCAATGAGTTGATCAATATCGCCGCCGCCGCCAATATGACCGTGATTCTGGTCGAACTATACGGCGAAGCCAAGGCCGGCTGGATCACACTGTTTGTTATGGTGCCGTTATTGCTGGTTTTTGGCGAAGTGACTCCGAAAACCATCGCCGTTTCCAATCCGGTGGGTGTCAGCACCCGTATCGTCGTTCCGGTCATCCGCAACTGGATCCGGATCGTCGCCCCCTTGCGCTGGGTAGTGTGGAGAATTTCGGACCGGGTCACCAATTTTCTGGTCGGTCAGGAAAAGTCGCCCGACAATATTCTGCACGTCGACGAATTCCGCACCCTGGTGGACGATGTCGTCAAAACCGGCCAATTGGGCAGCAGCCAAAAATTGATGATCTTCAATCTACTGGAAGCCGGCGCTACTGAAGTGGTCGAAATCATGATCCCGCGCACCAAAATGCCGTTCATCAATAGCAAATGGCCGGTCAGCAAGGTCATCACTTATTTTCGTCAACACAAACAACATCGTATCCCGGTGTTCAAAAACCATCATGATAATTTGCTTGGTTTCGTGCATGCCGCCGATATCGCCGCCTTATTGCTGGAACAAGACAACCTGGACGATCTCGACCTCGCCGCGCTGATTCACCCGCCGATCGTCGTACCGCTGACCAAAAAGGTCGACGAAATGTTCGATTTCTTCAAACTAAACAATGCCAGGGCGGCAGTCATTTTGAACGAATTCGGCGGCGTCGAGGGCATGGTGACATTGGAAGGTGTACTGGAATTCGTGTTTGGCGAAATCTGCCCCAAGACCGAACTGCCGGGCGTCGTCCATGAACCGAACAGCGATATCTACGAGGTTCCGGGCGATATGAAGCTAATCGAATTCGAGGATTTGACCAACTTCGTCATCGACGATGCCCGCATGACCACGGTCGCCGGCGTCCTGTTCCGGCGACTGGACCGCTTGCCTCAAATCGGCGACCAGGTGCAATTGGACGATTATGTGCTGACCGTGCTGGAAATGGACGGACACCGCATCGCCCGGGTGCGGGCATCCCGTGGCGAAAAAATAAAGGCCTCGACCAGCATTAAGGAAGAAGGAGAACAAGCATGAACGCCTTACTGACACTGCTGCTAATGTTGTTTCTGTTGCTGTTGAAAGGTTTTTTTTCCGGCTCCGAGATCGCCCTGGTCAGTTCCGACAAAATCAAGCTGAGACACCAGGCACGGCTGGGCAACAAAGGGGCCCAGTCCGTGTTGAAATTATTCAAGACACCCGACATCCTGCTCGGCACGACGCTGGTCGGCACCAATATCGCCACAGTGGCGCTGACCACTTTGGGAACCTTATTGCTGGTCGACGTGTTCGGCGAGGACGCCGATCTCTTTGCCCTGCTGATCTATTCACCGTTATTCCTGATTTTCGGGGAAATCGTACCGAAAAGTATTTACCAGCAACATGCCACTTTGATCGCCCCCTATCTCGTACGAGTCCTGTCGGTCTTTACCTGGCTGTTTTTCCCGGTAATTTTCATTTTCTCCCGCATCGCTCGTCTGCTGGCACGGCTGGCGGGCAGCGTCAAATCCGATTCCAGCCTGTTCATCTCGCGCGAGCAAATGCGCTCCTTGGTGGAAATGGCGGAAATGGGCAGTAACCTCGATGTATTCGATCGTTACCGCATCAAACGCGCGATCCGTTTTTCCGACACCACCGTCGGCCAAGTCATGACACCGGTCGCCGACATGGTGGCGCTGGACAAGGACAGCTCGCTGGGAAATGCTGTCAGACTGGCCAAATCGCTCAGCTTCAACGACATCCCGATCTACGACGGCAATATCAGCAACATCATCGGCATTTTGTCGTTGACACCCTGGGAAGTCATGGAGCTGGACCTGAACAACGACAAATTGTGCGAAATCATCCGTCCCGCCTTATTCGTGACCGAAAACCAATATCTGGAGGAGTTGTTTCAGCTGTTCGACAAACAAAACTGCCAAACCGCCATCGCGGTCGACGAATTCGGCACCTGCATCGGCATGATCAATAAACAGGATTTATACGAGGAAGTCGTCGGCGATCTCGAAGACACCCCGGAAGACCAGTCCCGCCGCCGCTACCGCACCCGCATGATGTACCAGAAACTCAGCGAGGACGCGATATTGCTCGATGCCAAACTGCCGATCTCCGAAGTCAACGAAATTCTGGGCACCGAGATCAACAGCCAGGACTATTTTTCCCTGGGCGGCTTGATGCTGGCCCATCTGCATCATTTGCCGGCGGTTGCGGAAAGTTTCGAAGACTATGGTTTCCGCTTCACGATAGACGCCATGAGCGACCGGGCGATCAAAACGGTGCGCATCGATAAGATAACCTAACGAGCAGAACCCTGAACTTTGTCTGAAATCTTGAAACGATAGTTCCAATTCCTCCTGGCATCGAGAGGCTAAATTCGGCCATTTTACGACATCAAAATTTTCAGCTTACAGCGTCTACAACACAGTAAGCTGTCGTTCAACATAGAGCTAACCAGATCAATGGAGCATAACGGAAGTGGGTTTGCTTTAGCGTTTTTTAAGCAAAATTTGTTTCTGCTTATTCGGCCGAACCGCTAATGCATTCCACCTTCCGCGGGTTGTTCAAAAAAAGACCGGTAAAGCTTAGTCATACTTTTTGCTGTTGAACGAATTCTGTCATCTTTCGATTGATCAGACTGCATCTGTTTAATTGCTTCATAATAACGCGCCGCTTGCTGATGGCTCGATGACTGCTTTTCCTGTAGGAGTTTTCCCATTTTTTCTACCGCAACCCCAAGGACGGCGAGGCGGTCGGCAAATTTGTGACTGTGGAATTTTGCTAAAATTTCTTCCATTGTTAATTGAGCAAAAAGCAAAGTATTTTTACGAATTTGATCTTCTTGCTGATTGAAGGGACTTTGCGCTACATAAACAATTTTTTTGACCCGGTAGTGATACGTTCTTGTAACCGGCTTATCGCGTACCAACACGATGGAATGAAGCGGTGGAACCAAACGTTCCAGTTCAACTTCATGAATATCCCCTAACGGATATATTTCTCTCGTGTATTTTATTTCCTGGTCGATGATGGCTTCCAGATCACCAAAACGATCCTTAATAACCAAAACCAGTCCTTGTTCAGCCACATATTGCCGCTCGATAATCACCTTGATTGTTTCAAACTGAGAATAATTGAATGGCAACCATTGTTGGAATTTCAACATCAGTGTGTTGGAAGTCGCTCCCGATCGACGATAATCACCATCATTAAAACCGGCAGCCTGCCGCCAGGTTAGCGGCCATAGCGCCGTTCTCTCATCATCAAAATATTTGATCCCAATTTCGTCTATATCTGCCGGTTTGTTTAGATATGTATCCGGACTAACCAGTGATCTGATTTGCAAGGCCACGGCTTCATTGAAATATAAAACGCCATTGACCATCTCTGTACACCCGGCAGTTTCCAGGCATCGAATTAGAAACTAAACAACCACCCGCTCAAGCGGGTGGGTTCCAATAACGGACTGAAAGTCCGGATACGCGTCGACTAAACGACGCGTCTTAGTCGGGCTCCATCTTGAAATTATCGTTTGGATTAGGTTCAAAGTGATGCTCCAAATATTGCTTTATCATCTCATCAGTCATTTGCCCCACTGTGGCGCAAAAATAACCGCGGGCTCAAAAATGTCGACCCCAATATCGCTTTTTCAAGTGCGGGAACTCTTCGAACAGATAGCTCGAAGTTCGTCCCTTGATTCGCCTCATGATTTCGCTTGGGGCCATAGTCGGCGGCGCACTCACCAAAATGTGCACATGATCTTTGCTCACGACACCTTTGATAATCCGTATCTCAAAGGCTTCGCATGTCTGCCGCACCAAGTCTCTCACTCGTTCGGCTATTTCATCCTTCAGCACTTTATAACGATACTTCGTAACCCAAACAAAATGATACTCAATTTGGTAAACCGTATGGCTGCCGTATCTATAGTCCATCGCCACCTCCTTGGGCAAATTATCGCAGCTAAAGCTGACCGGCTAAAGCCGGTGGTTTAAACCTTATGATGGATAATCAAAATAGGCGTTCGCCGAGAAATGCTCGAGTTTAAAGGTAAAGCCACTATGCCGAATCACCCAATCCTTACGCGGTCCATCGCCTTGCAATTCCAGCAATAAATAATCGCCGCTGTTGTTTCCTTCAACAACCGGAACTAGCAACGGATTAACAGGTTCCGCACTCAGATATTCTCCCCATTCCCAATAGACGCTGAACAGCCGGTCAGAAGAAATAAATCCGAAAATCTCCTGTAAAGCCGAATGGGAAACCCCGTCTTTCCAACGATATAAAGTTTTGATGGTTTCAGGCAAACGATAGGGTGCAAACCTTTGTTCCAAGCGACTAATTCGCTCTTCAGTAAGCCCTCGATCACTCGTATCCAAATAAATACCGTGTAATTTCAATGCTTGTTCAAAACGCGTCAGCAAGCTCTTATCGAAATTTACTGCCATTTTTTTATACGAAACGGTTGAGTTCCGATCCGGCTGCGAATGTCCTACCACCAACCAAATGGACAAAATGATAAACAAGCATACATTCATATTTCTTTTGATGCAGGCACACCATTCATACCTTTTATTTTCTAATACAGGATCCATTTTTAATTGCCCACTTTTTGTCCAGATACCGCCATTCAGAACATTCTACTGATTGACCGTTTGGGTCGGTTAACGACCTTTTCAATAATAGGGCCGTAAGCTGGGTTGAACAATGTGAAACTGCTTTGCCGCTAAACGAGTGAGTCAGCAGCCATTGTAGGGCTTTCACCTTGTTATGCCTGCCTTCCTGTGTGGCCTTCACAATACGCGCTTGCAGCCTCCTGACTTGACGTTGAACATCAGCCCAATTGATGCTGTGCCATGTAGCGCCTGAAGGCGCACACGCCTGTGTTGCAGCGCTCATTTGCTTTCCTTCTGAAAAAAAAGGTTCTACAAACTCTCTTGTGACGAGAGACCCAGTGGAAGTCTGCCCGCTTTCGCGTAGAATGATGTTTCAACCCCTATCCACCCGATTACAAGGCGGCATTCGCTTTTTCCACTTTCCTTTACCCACACTTCCGCCGGCGTTCCTTGCGGTTCGTCTGCCCCTGTTCAGGGCGGAAATACGGGCTTACCGTGTTTCACATCCGTTACACGAATAGCCTAGACCCTGCCTATTCCCCGGAGATCTTTGTCCCTGTGTCCGCACACTACAAACGAACAGCCGATCACATACCTTTTGGTTCAAGCCTATCAGCATCTTGGGCTTGTTTTACATAACGAGGTTTATCAACAGTTCACCTATGTTAGTCTTACTATCCAGCCTATCACCCCAGCCACCTAATGCTGGCAGCCTTTGGAATCACCTCGCGGCTCTTCCTTATCTTGCGAAGGGCTTCATTGTCTCGATGGCTTCAAACCAAGCCGTTACCAGCTTCGCTTGCATCGGTAGGCTATCGTTGAGGGAACAACGAGTCTCACTGCCTCTTTCAAGGTGAGACAATAACGGATGTGACTTCACGTCGCACGTAATGAATATAATCAAAATGCCGCTGAAAATCTCTATCATCTCGGATTTGGTGCTCCCAATAACGGCGTTGCCATAGGCCACGTTCTTTTTTACGCAATCGACTGCCGGATACTCTTTCGCCTTTCTCGATAGATCTGGAAAAATGCGATTTGATCAAACGCCAACGCAGCAAATAATCGTCGTCTTCGGGTAATCGCCAAATACAGTGTGCATGTTCAGTTAATATCACTATGGCTTCAATGATCAGGGGATGGTGTTGTTTCGTATATAGGAATGCTCGGCGTAAATCGTCGACATGACGAACCAGCAAGTCATTATGTTTTTGTTGAGCAAGATTGACGGTAAAGAAATAAACGCCGCTTTTTGCATGGCTACGAATGTAAGTACGCATAATTGATTCATTCATAAGCTGGGTTTCATTATCATTCAACCCAGCCTACTTCTGCAAACCCAACATTGGCTTATTGTCAATTTGCCGACATTAATAAAACTAGCCAGCGTAGCTCCGATTAGCGATAGCGTAATCGGAGGAATGTTGACTTCGAAATGTGCGATTACGCAAGCTAATCGCACCTTTTTGAATGACAGCTTATTTTGCCTTTTCCTGTCCCCGAAACTTAAATCTTATCTGGCGACAAAAGGTCGAACCCAGACAAACCATACCAATTACGGTCTAATTCACTTTATTATGCCTCCTCCAACACCCTAAACAACATTTCCTTTACCGTTTGCGGCTCGAACGGTTTGTCGCAGATCGCGGAAACGCCCGCTTTGGCGACACTGTTCAAACGAGCTTGGTTTTGTTCGCTGGTCACCATCAGGATCGGGATGAAGGCATTTTTTAAGTGCTGGCGGATGGCGTTGACCAGTTGCTGCCCGTCCATTTCCGGCATGTTGTAATCGGTCACGATCAGGTCGAATTGCTCCTGGCATTCGCCGAATATCTGCAGGGCTTCCAAGCCATCGCCCGCTTGTTGGATATGTTTGATTCCCAGGTTAGTCAGCACCCGGCTGATATGCTTTCTGGCCAAGGCACTGTCGTCGACGACCAATACCCGGAGATTTTCCGTGTCATAATGGGCCAATTCCATTTCTTGCGGATCGATGTATTGTACGGTCGCGCTCAACGCATTCTGCAAGTCGACCTTGTGGAAAGGTTTGGGCAGGATCGCCACGACACCGGCCTGTTTGATCGAATCCAGCACGGCAAAATCGGTTTCGCTGGAGATCAGCATGAAAGGAATGTCTTTAGAGGATTCGCCGCCCTTGATCCGCTCGACCAATTCCGTGGCGGTCATATCGGGCAAGTACATGGCGCTGATTACGAGGTCGGGACGGTACTGATGCACTTTCGCCAATGCTTCTGAGCCCGTTGCTACGCCGTCGATTCTATCGACTCCTTCATCGTGCAAATGGTTAACGATGATTTTCAACTGCGTTTTGGACGGTTCGACCAGCAATATCGACAAGTCCGCTATGTTAATCGCATGCATGAGTTAGTTAGTGTTGTTGATAAACATTGATGAATCCATCCCGGTTCGGCATTTTTACCTTGGCTAAGGTCGAGGCATTCATGACCTCCAACTGATTGATTATCCCGTTCAAATAAAGCAAATAGGCCGTCACTGCGTAGATTTGATCGTTATCCAGGCTACCTGGGGCATCTAACGGCATGGAACGCCGGGTAAAATCGAACAGGGTCGTCGCGTAAGGCCAGTAGGTTCCGATCGTTTTGTCCGGCGGCTCGTCGGTCAGGCCGTGGGCCGCTCCCGCCAGCTCTTCGGCGCTGCCGCCGCTTCCTTCCTCGCCATGACAGCTTTGGCAATGGCGTTGATAAATCGCTTTACCGGTTAGCGCGTCACCCTGTCCCGGCGGCAGACCGGTACCGTCGGGAAACACGTCCAGATTCCAGGCTTGTATGAGTGCTCTCGGTGCAGGCTGGCCCAAACCGGGACCCTTTTGCCGGCATTCGGCGGTTTCTGCAGCCGCCAGCAGCACGAAAAACAACAGCGCGATCTTGTGCGCTTTCCTGCGAACCATTAAAGCCGTTAACCTGCTGTACTGCGTATGTTCAAGCATAAACATGGCTCACCTCTCCGCGTTCGGAAACTTCCCAGCTGACGATGGCATTGTAATGAAAATAACCGTGCCTACCTCGTTGTTCGATCAACGCATCCCGCTCCGGCTGGATATAACCGCTTTCATCGATGGCGCGGCTTTTCAACACGGTTTTTTGCCCGTTCCATTGCCAGGGAATGCGGAAGCGGGTAAAGCATTTCGCCAGCACAGGCGCTTGCAGCTCGGCTTCGGCCCAACTCTTGCCGCCATCGGCCGAGACCTCGACCTTAGCGATGCGGCCCCGCCCGCTCCAGGCCAGTCCGCTGATTTGATAAAGGCCCGGCCGTTCTAGCCGATGCCCGAAGGAAGGATTGGTAATCAACGATTTCGCTTCCATGACGAAACTGAACTGACGCGCCTTGCCGTCGGGCAGCAAATCGGTGTATTTGGCGGTTTCGTTGCGCGCCATGGTCGGCCGATTGGTGAGATGCAAGCGCCGCAGCCACTTGACATGGGTAACGCCTTCCCACCCCGGAACGATCAGGCGCAATGGGTAACCGTTTTCGGGGCGGATACGTTCGCCGTTCTGATACAAAGCCAATATACAATCATCCAGGGCCTTTTCCAGCGGAATGCTGACATTCATGACGGCGGCATCGGCGCCTTCGGCAATGAGCCACTTCGCCCTGCCCTTGACTTTCGCTTCTTCCAACAGGATGCGCAACGGTACGCCGGTCCATTCGCTGCAGGATGCCATGCCGTGAAAATAACCGACCGCCGTTTGAATGGGTTCGCTTCGCCAACCGGCGTTACTATTGCCGCCGCATTCGATAAAACACAGTTGAGAAGACATCGGATAACGCAGCAGGTCTTCCATGCTAAACAGCAGCGGCTTGTTGACCAGACCGTGCAACAACAAACTGTGATGTTGCGGGTCGATTTGCGGCACGCCGTTGTGGTGGCGTTCGAAATGCAAACCGCTGGGAGTGATCGTGCCTTCCAAGTCATGCAACGGCGTCCAGGAAACTCCGTTGCCCGGCGCCATGCTATTGGCCATGACCCAGCGGATGGTCCGCCTTTCGTGCGGCGAAGGCTGGCCGTAATTGGAAAAAGGTTGGCCGGGCTTCCGCATCCAAGGTTGGCGCGACTTTTCATGTTCCGAGGCTGCCATGGAATCGGCCGTCATCGCCGCGATGGAAAAAACCAGCCCTTTTTTCATGAACAGGCGGCGATCGAGCAACCCACCGCCGGCGACTGTTTGCATTACAGATTTTTTATCCATGCCTTCCCCCATGTGTTGACGCAGCAACGCCCGTTACCACAACATAGCAAAAATTCGCTAGGATTTAGCAAAATATTTGATTAAGAATTCGACAAAACTCGACAACTTCGCCGGATAAAAGCGTCTTTGCAAATAGGTCGCGTACACCGACAACGAAGGCAGCTTGTATTCTGGCAGTACTTCCACCAGCCGCCCCTGCTGCAGATAATCGTGGACCGACAGCTTTGGCGCCCGCATAATGCCCATGCCCAGGGTTGCCGCCTGTGATAAGGCGCGGCCGTTGTTAGTCGCGAAATACCAATCGATTTTGATTTTTCGCGTCTCGCCTTGATCATTGAAAACCCAGTAGTCGCCATGCGGCGTGTTGACATAATGCAGGCAGCGATGCTGGGCCAGTTCCTCTAAATTCTGCGGAGCCCCATTTTGCTCGATGTATTCGGGCGAGGCATACGTACCCAATTCGGTATCGGTGATCTTACGGGCCACGACCCCCGGGTCCAGGCAATCGGTCACTAGGATGACCATATCGAAACGACCGTCGCGCAGATTTTGATACTTATTGTCGAGAGACATCAATATTTTGACGTCAGGATATTTTTGTTGATAAGACTCGATGGCGGGAACCATATACAAGCCGCCGAAATCGATGGGGGCACTGATTTTCAAGACCCCTTTTACGCTCCCCCCCAATTGCGCGGTCGATTCGTCCAATTCGGCCAAATCCTCCAAAAGCTGCTTACTGCGAGTATAGTAAGCTTGCCCGGCTTCGGTTAAATTCAGACTGCGAGTGGTTCTGTTTAACAGCACAACGCCCAAAGACTGTTCCAATTGGGACACATATTTACTGATCATCATCGCCGACAGATTCATTTCCCTGGCGACCGCTGCGAATGTACCCAGCTCGACAATACGACAAAAAACCCGCATATTGTTTAATTTGTCCATCGATACACCCTACTTATAAATCTATAATTTATGATTTATAAACTAAATTGTCGTTTATGCCAAAAATTCCCTTTAATATAATTGGAACCGGAGATAGTAGAGCATCCGTTTGGATTTTCGATGTGTGGAGCTGGTTCGAAGTCATTCGACTTCGGCCGGCAACATATGGCGGATTTCCGAGCGGATCTTTTTTTGTGACCACTACACCTTTTTCCACCTGTAAACATTTCAGTACGGTATATTGCCGTATCTCGCCTCGCTACATCACACGATACTAACTCGACGGCATAAGGCGGCAATAGCGCTCCTTGCCACAAAGGCAAAGGCCCCCTCTCTCCCGGCAATAAAGACAGCCCTTTCATGGCTGTGCTATTATTTTTGAAAGCCAGCCTTCCTTTTTCTTCTTATCGAACAATTGCCATGAAAAAAGCTCTCGACCCAAGTGAACTGTACAAACCTTGTAACATCGAACATTTTCACTTCAAGAGTACCGAAGAACTGGAAGACGTCGATATTTTTCTGGGCCAGAACCGCGCCACCGATTCCATTCAATTCGGCATGCGGGTCGGCCAGCGCGGTTACAATATTTTCGCTTTGGCGCCCTCAGGAACCGGCAAACTCACCACAATCCAACAACTGGTCAAACAGGAAGCCGCCCAACAACCGGCGCCTTCGGATTGGTGTTATGTCAATAACTTCAGCGCGCAAGCCAAACCCAAGGCCATAAAATTCGCCTCCGGCAAGGGCAAGGAATTTCAGGATGACATGGAACAATTGATCGACGAACTCAGCGTTGCGATCCCGGCCGCCTTCGACGGTGACGAATATCGCTCCAAGACCGAGGAAATCGAGGAAGAATACCGGAAACGGGAACTCAATGAAATCAATCAACTGCGCGAAGAGGCAATCAATTCCCACATCATCCTGACCGAAACCCCGACCGGTTACGCCTTCGCGCCGGTCGACGACGAAGACAAAATCATCAGTCAAGAACAATTCAACAAGCTGGACAAGGAAAAGCAGCAACAGTACCAGAAAAGCATTCTCGAGCTGCAACAACGCCTACAAAAACTGCTGAAAAAATTTCCCGCCTGGCGCAAGGAAACCAAACGCAAGCTGCAAAACCTTAACCGCGAAGTGGCGGCACTGGCGGTCAACCATTCCATCCATGATCTCAAGGAGAAATACGCCAAGCATCCCGAGGTGCTGAGTTACCTGGAAGATGTCGACGACGATATTCTGCAGCATGTCCGCGACTTCATTCCGCATCGCGAACAACAAATCGTCCTACCCTTCATGGAAGCGGCCCAGGAATCCAATCCGTTCAAGCGCTATCATGTCAATCTGATTATTTCCAATGGCGAACGTAAATCGGCACCGGTGGTGCTGGAAGACCATCCCAACTATGCCAACCTATTGGGGCGCTGCGATCATCAAGCCTACATGGGGGCCTTGGTCACCGATTTCACGATGATCAAACCCGGCGCGTTGCATCGTGCCAACGGCGGCTATCTGATCATCGATGCCCGCAAACTGTTGATGCAACCTTATGCTTGGGAATGTTTGAAGCGGGCGCTACAAGCCGGCGAAATCCGTATCGAATCCCTGGAACGCTCCCTTAGCCTGGTCAGCACCTCGTCGTTGGAACCCGAGCCGATCCCACTGACCCTGAAAGTAATCATCTACGGCGACCGACTCATTTATTATTTGCTCAACCTATACGATCCCGAGTTTCAGGACCTGTTCAAGGTCCCCGCCGATTTCGACGATAGTGTCGACCGTATCGATAAGGAAAGCGATTATGCCAAACTGATTGCGACCCTGGCCAGGCGCGAAAAACTGCGGCCTTTTGGCCCGCAAGCCGTTGCCAGAATCATCGAACAAAGTGCCCGCCTGACCGGCGATGCGGAAAAACTTTCCACTCATCTGCGCAGCATCAAGGATTTGTTGACCGAATCCGATTATTGGGCGGGGTTTCATGGCCATGACATCGTTGCCGGCAGCGACGTCCAACAAGCGATCGAGCATAAAATCCATCGACTCGACCGCATTCGCGAAAAAATGTACGAAAATATCCATCGCGGCACCGTCATGATTGACACCGACAACCGCGTGACCGGTCAGATTAACGGTTTATCGGTACTGCAGTTAGGTGAATTTATGTTTGGACAGCCTTCCCGCATCACCGCAACGACTCGATTAGGCAACGGCAAAGTCGTCGATATCGAGAAGGAAACCGAATTGGGCGGCGCCATTCATTCCAAGGGCGTGCTGATTCTATCCAGTTTTATCGCTTCCCGATACGCCCGTAAAACCCCATTTTCACTGACCGCCAGCTTGGTATTCGAGCAGTCCTATGGCCAGGTCGAAGGCGACAGCGCCTCGCTGGCGGAACTATGCGTCATTTTATCTTCTCTGGCGGAAGTGCCGCTGCGTCAGGACCTCGCCATCACCGGCTCGGTCAATCAATTGGGCCAGGTCCAACCCATCGGCGGCGTCAACGAGAAAATCGAAGGCTTTTTCGATATCTGCAAGCAAAAAGGCCTGACTTGCGAGCAAGGCGTGATTATTCCGGCCAGCAACGTGAAATATTTAATGTTACGCTGGGATATCGTACATGCCGCTAAAAACGGCCAGTTTCATATCTATGCGGTTGAAAATGTCGATGACGCGTTGGAGTACCTGACCGACATAGAAGCCGGCCAACAAAACGAACAAGGAGAGTTTCCGCCCGAATCGTTCAATGGCCGGGTACAAAAACAATTGGAAAGCTTCAATACCCTTAAACAAAAATTCCTGGCCAAGGAGAAATAAATCATTGGCCTGTGAGATGATTTGTTTCAGGCAGGTAAATCAGTTTTTGAACTGGAAATCCTGCTCCAGGAAAGCTTCGAAATGTTCCACGACGACCGGGGCGGAAAAATAAAAGCCCTGGCCGTAATCGCACCCCATGGCGTGCAACAAGTCCCTTTGTTCTTCTTGCTCGATCCCTTCCGCGATAACCTCGATATCTAAAGCATGCGCCATCTTCACCATGGCCTTGCACAAGGCCAGATTTGTTGAATCCTCGGTCAAACCGTTAATGAACGATTGATCGATCTTGATGAAGTCGATGTCGAATTGCTGTAAATTGGCCAGCGATGAAAAGCCCGTGCCGAAATCATCCAAGGCTATTTGCACGTCATTCTCGGCATATCGATCCATTTGTTTACGAACCGATTCGCCGGAATCCAACAATAAGCTTTCGGTAATCTCAATGATGATGCTCTTTGCCTGAATACCTTTTTCTTTTAGATAGGCCAGCCAACGATGCTGTGTTTCATGATGGACATGAAATTGCAGGGGCGATTTATTGATACTGAGTTGCAAATCGGGTTTATATGCCTTTTGCCACGCCTCGACTTGCCGCACGCTTTCATAAAACACCCAATTACCGATTTCATGAATGATACCGCTGTCCTCGGCAATTCCAATAAATTCATGGGGATTGACCACGCCACGCTGCGGATGGCGCCAGCGTATCAAGGCTTCCGCCTTCTGCACCTTGCCCGTGGCAAGCTCGACGATGGGTTGGTAAGCCAGCTCGAATTGCTGACTGATCAGCGCGACTCTCAGGTCATTGGCGATACTGATTCGATGCTGCGCTGCATCTTGCATGGAACGGGTGAAGTATGCCAAACAATTGCGACCGTTTTTCTTTGCTTGATACATCGCCTGGTCGGCATTACGCAACAAATCTTCCCTGTTAGTCGCATCATCAGGATAGATCGTGATGCCGATACTTCCCGATACATAAACCACTTCCTCCCTCACCACAAAAGGTTGCTGTAGTTTTCTCAGAATGTCGCCGGCTATACGCTCCGCGATATCCGGCGCACCGATATTTTTTAAAATCACGGTAAATTCATCGCCGCTGAGACGGGCAACGGTATCGGATTCACGCACGGAACTCTGCAACCGCCTTGCCACATCGACCAATAATAAGTCGCCACATGAATGTCCCAGGGAATCGTTCACCTCCTTGAATTGATCGAGATCGATGAACAATAATCCCAATTTTTGCCGCTCGCGATGGGCGGCCTTCATTTCCTGTGAAAAGCGATCATAAAACATTTGCCGATTGGGTAAACCGGTCAACACATCGAAATTGGCCTGGCGCCACACCGCTTCCTCGGAGGCCTTTTTCTCGGTGATATCGAAAAACAATCCGATGCGGTAGTGCACCGTTTGATCGGGGTTATAGACATTGTTGATCGTTAACCATTCGGGATAGACGGTACCGTTTTTTTTTCGGTTCCATATTTCGCCATGCCAACGTCCATACCTGTCGATGTCCTCCCACATTTGCCGGTAATACTCATGGGAATGGCGGCCCGATTTCAGGATTGAGGGTTTCTTGCCGACGACATCCCTCAGGCTATAACCAGTAATCTCGGTAAAAGCCGGATTGATGGTAATGATGTTATTGTTGACATCGGTGACGATCATGCCTTCGCTGCTGTTTTGGAAAAGGAGATTGGCCACTTCCCGTTCGGTGATGTTGACATGGGTTCCGACCATGCGTAACGCCTTGCCCTGATTGTCCCGACTGATGACCTTGCCGCGGGTCAGAACCCAATAGCAGGTGTTGTCGGAATTAACGATGCGGTGTTTGTTGGCAAAGGTTTCTGTCTCGCCATCGAGATGATCTTGCAGGTCTTGTTTAAGTTGTGCCAAGTCGTCCGGATGTATCTTGCTGAGACGACCTGAAGAAGACTGCTCGTTGCTAAGCAGGTCGAACAGCGGCAAATTACAATCGGAATGGCTGATTTCCCCACTATTGATATCCCAGTCCCACATTTCATCGCCCGCGCTTTCCATGACGAACTGCCAGCGCTGCTCATTGATGTGTAAAGCTTCCTCGGCCCGCTGGCGGGCAATTTTCTCCTGCATCAGTTCCAGCATACGGGACGACAAACTGTCGTACATTATCAACACGGTATCGATCAATACATCGATCGAGGAACTCATCTGTTCTTCGGCCCGAACCTTGGCGTCGGCAAGAGGCATGCCGGATTCGATTGACAAGACAGTCAACGCCATACGCCGGTCCTCGTCGAGGATATGAAAAGCCAGCCAATGAGTCAGAAACTTGACGATGTCGTTGATCATCTCATTCCGACTCTTATTATTCAACTGGGCTTCAAGCTCGGCGACCTGGTCGACAAACGAGTTGGACGAAGCCGCTAACGCGGAGAAAAGCGGCAGTAGCCGGTAATTTATAAAATGTAATCTCACGCCCTCTTTTAAGAGGGATTATTCCATGACGAATCATGAGGTTACGCGACAATGACAACATCATTCGAATCCCATTTCAAGCAAAACTATCAAAGCCATCTGAAACACCTCAAACTTAAAGGGTTGCAGCCCAAGACGATCGAGGCCTATGCCCGTGCGATTCGACGTATCGGCCAGTATTTCAACGAAGACATCAATGCGTTGACCGAACAGCAACTGACCGATTATTTCACCGATTTGCTGGAGTCGCATTCTTGGAGTGCGGTCAAGTTGGACCTGTACGGTCTCAAGTTTTATTACACCCATGTACTGCGCAAGCCTTGGGTCGCGCCGCAGTTGGTCAAGCCGCCGAAGGCGCAACGTTTGCCGGATATCGTCACTGTCGACGAGGCGCGGTGTATCTTCCAGTCCACGCGTATTCTCAGTTACCGGGTGTTCTTTTTCACGCTCTACAGTCTAGGTTTGCGCCTCGGCGAGGGATTGCGTCTTGAGGTTGGGGATATCGATGCCGGTCGCCAACGCGTGCATATCCGAGATGCCAAGGGCAATAAGGATAGACTGGTGCCGTTGCCGGCTGCCACCCTGGATTTGCTACGCCGCTTCTGGCAAGTTCACCGGCATCCGGTCATGTTGTTTCCCAATCGCCATGGCGGTTTGAAGGGCGCGCAGCGCGCGCAGAGCCCTTTGGATCGCGGTGGCGTGCAAAAGGCTCTGCGCCAAGTCGCGCAAGACTGCGGTTTAAAAAAAAGATTACCCCGCACTGTCTGCGGCATAGCTATGCCACACATTTGATTGAAGCGGGCGTCGATCTACTGGAAGTGCAGAAAATCCTCGGTCACCACAGTATCCTCACCACTGCCCGCTATACTCACCTGACCGACGGCACGAATCAAAATACCGGCCAGTTGATTAATGCCTTAATGAATGGCTTCGACATCGACTGGGGGGCGGTCAAATGATCTTGCTTTCCGCCATCATCCAAACCTTCGAAGCCGAGTTTCTGGTCGCTTACCAGGGTCGCTTGTCACCCAGTCAGCGTCAGGCGCTGGCCGCGATGAAACACTGCCGCACGTCGCAAGGCCCTGTGATGTTGGCGCAATGCGATGATTGCGATCGGCAACGCTTGGTGCCGCATTCCTGCGGCCATCGCAGCTGCCCGCATTGCCAGTCGCACGAATCGCAACAATGGCTGGAAAGGCAGTTGCAGAAGCAGGTGCCGGCCGAATATTTTTTGCTGACGTTTACTTTGCCCAAAGAACTCAGGCCGTTGGCCTGGCAACAGCAACGTACGTTGTATGATCTGCTGATCCGCTGTAGTTGGGATACCGTCAACACCTTCACCCGCAACGATCAACAGCTTCAGGGCAATGCCGGTGCTATTGCTGTGTTGCATACCCATTCCCGCCGATTGGATTACCATCCGCATGTACACTTGGTGATGCCGGCGGCCGCCATCGATCCTGATAAACGACTGTGGCGCACCAAACAGGGTAAAAAGGGCCGGAAAGGCTATTTGTTCAATCACAAGGCAGTGGCCAAAGTGTTTCGGGCCAAATTGCTTGAAGCGATCTCGCAGGCCGGTTTGACATTGCCTGACTACTATCCGCAACAATGGGTCGTTGACGTCAAGTCGGTCGGACGCGGCGATAAAGCCTTGGTTTATCTGGGACGTTATCTCTATAAGGGCGTTATCCAGGAAAAGGACATTATTGCCTGCCGAGATGGCCAAGTAACCTTCCGTTACCAGGACAGCAAAACCAAAAAGTGGCAGACTCGAACACTACCCGGCGTGAAGTTTCTGTGGCTGATGCTCCGCCATGTTCTGCCCAAAGGCTTTAGGCGGACTCGCAACTTCGGCTTTTTGCACCCCAACAGCAAACGGCTGATTCGTCTGCTGCAAGTCTTGCTCGGCGTCAATCCCAATCGTGCTATCGCTTGGCTCAGGCCCCGCCCGAAACTCCAATGCCCATGTTGTGGTGGAACCCTGCAGATTATCAAAACGCGCATTCTCGGTTCTTCGGCTGTCATGGCATTGAATTCGACCAAAGCGTAGAGGCAAAACCGGTTATGTAAGCGGCATTTCTCACTGACCCAAACCGATCATCGGGCATTTTAGCACCGAGGCTTTCGTTCGGTCTGAATTCAGGGCAAAATGCCGCTAAAATCCGAAATTCCGGGTGTGATGATCAGCATCACGCCCATTTCAGCCCGTTTATCGACGTCAACGCTTGAAATGGGCCAACACATCCCCCAATCCTTCGAAAAGCTATTTTCTTATATAACGCTCCCTCCGAATACCGGGCTTGTCCAACAAACGGTTCAGATTGTGGCTCGCTCCGCGATTACAATCTAACCTTATTCGTTATGCTGCAGGCCATTTCCTTCATTAGGGAAGAACAGACGAAAACCGATTTTACCTTGGCTGTTTCCACCACTTATCTGCCATGAACCTAATTTCTCTTTGATATACTGCATCTTAGCGTCCAACCTTTTCTCTGATACAAAATAAAACGATTGTGCGCGTCCTGCTGACAGCTCTTATTGTTTAACGAGCAATAACATCCCTGCGCCGAATATGAAACGGATTAAACAGAACTGATAGGATTAACCTAAAAAAATTAACCCTCAAATTCTTGATAGTTATTAGCGTTGCCTCGCACCATTTTTCGCATTTGCTTTCGACTGGCTTCAAAGCTATTGTGCCTAGAGGCAGGAGCTATTGTCAAATCTGGTGTATAGAAGAGAATCAAGCGGCGTCCTGTTTTTGATCTCCCGTTTGTTTAATACCGTCGACGAATTTCACGCCGGTAATCACATCGGCTAAATGTTTATAGCCCCTAAGCCGAAACCATCTTCTCTGGGCTGTTTCGATCAGTTTAAACGCCATCGCCAACGTGGTTATCCGGCTGCCGCAATTCTTGGTCTTAGTCGTTCTCAATCTCACCGTAGCAAAGACGGACTCGATCGGGTTGGTCGTTCGAATATGCTGCCAGTTTTCAGCAGGATAATCATAAAATGCCAACATCGAGGCTTTGTCTTTTGCCAAGCATTCCATAGCCTTCGGGTATTTCGGACTAAACCGTTCGAGGCAGTGATCAAAGGCTTGATAGGCCGCCTCCCGCGTCTCGGCTTGCCAGATATTGTGCAACGCCTCTTTAACCTTGGGTTGCATGGCTTTGGGCAATTTCTCCAGTACATTGGCTGTCTTATGCACCCAACAGCGTTGCTGGTCGGTCTGCGGCCAAAGCTTAGCGACGGCTTTCCAGAAACCGAGAGCGCCATCTCCAATCGCTAATTTCGGGTCCGTAGAGAGGCCACGCTGCCTTAAATCCATCAACACCTCTTCCCAGCTCGCAGCCGATTCCCGGTAGCCATCGACTAAGGCGATGAGTTCTTTGCGCCCCGTTTCATCGGAACCAATGATGACTAGTAGACAGAGTCGATCATCCATTCTGACGTTGCTGTAAATACCATCGGCCCAGACATACACATATCGTTTATTACTCAGATCCCGACGCGTCCAGTCCCGATAGTGATGCTCCCAATCCTGCTTGAGCCGACTGATCGTCGCAGCGGATAAGCCAGGAGCGTCCGATCCCAATAGGTGTTTTAAGGTCTCCGGGAAATCTCCCGTCGAGATTCCTCGCAAATACAGCCAAGGCAGAAATTCCTCGATGTTCTTGCTTCGCTTCAAATATGGCGGCACCAAGCGACTGTTAAACTTGATCCCCGAACCGGATCGATCCCGAACCTTCGGGACTTTGACTTCAATATCACCCAGCCCTGTTTGAATTGAACGTTCAGGCAAATAACCATTTCTAACGACCGCTGCCTTACCTTCGTCGGTCTTCAGCCCGCTATGCTGATCAATAAAGGCTTTTACTTCCGCTTCAATCGCTACCTCCAGCATTTTACGGGCACCGTCTCGCAACACTTCTTGCAACGGATCATTTTGCTCTAGCTTATTCAGGTTGATGACATTACTATGTACCATGGTGGTGTTTCCTTCTCGTTTGGTGGTTGATCTGGCGAGATCTTAGCCAAACAGGTTACACCGCTTTCTTCTCAAGTCATACACCAGAAATGATCATAGCTCTAGAGGCAGTTGAGCCGTTCGAGATACAACGCTCTGAAAAAATCAAACTTTTTTCATGCTGCGCGATTGAACGAAAAAGCAAGCGCTTTCTCAAGCTTTTGTGATTTATTACAAAGTATTGTTTAAAAGAGGAAATTCGACAAGTTGCAAAATAGAGGAATAATTAGGCATAAAATGGGTAATAAAAACACCCACTTTAGATGTTGAAATTGGCGTTTAGAGACGTTCGGTTATTCAGTTAACGAATCGAGATAACTTCTGAGGTTAGCATTTTTGCCATCCAAGCATAGTTTTTTACGGATATGCTTTCGATGACTACTCACGGTGCCTGGGGAGATATTTAATGCGGTGGAGATCATCTTAGTGGACAAACCTTGTCTAACCAATGAAGCCACCTGTTTTTCCACCGGCGTCAATTTTTGATAGGCTACTGCTAGATTCGCACTGCGCCCATATGATTTCACTAAGTTCAAGAGATTGGATTCTAGTATGGTCATTAAATGAGAAATTTGCGACTGTTTTTCGCACATCTTTTTCAATTTTCTCAATATAGGCAGGACTGTCGTTTCCACCTCTTGTGACAACAAGAGCTGCGCTTCGGTTTTGTCCGATTCTCTCTGTTTCAACATGACATTAAGCGCTGTGTTGACAGCTACCGTTTCCTCTCTTGTCTTTTCAAGTTCTTCTATTGTCGACACCACCTGGTTCGCCAAACGTTGACGGGACTCGAGTAACACAATTTCGGCCTGCTTTTGCGCGGTAATGTCGGTAAGCGAAGCCACATAGTGCGTAATATAACCACCATTATCAACTACCGTCCTCCAAGTAAGCCAACTCGGAAAAACTTCGCCATTTTTCCGTTTTATCCAAACTTCCCCTTGCCAGTATCCATTTTCTGCAACGGTTGCCCATAATGTTTTATAGAAATCCTCGTCATACAGGTCAGGACGAAGAAGGTCGGTCTCTTTACCTATAACATCCTTGCTGCTGAACCCCGTTAATCGGCTGAATGAATGATTGACGCGTAAAATGAATTTTTGAGCATCGGTTACAATAATGCCTTCTTGAGTTTCGAATGCCGCAGCGGCAATGCGCTGTTCTTCCTCTGTTTGCTTACGTTGACTTATATCGATAAGAGTGATGCGAAGCAGTGGAGAATGATTTTCAGATTCCGACCGACGACAATCAAGTTGAGCATGAAAAAAAGTATCACTGGACCGCCGGATGAGTAATTCGCAAGTTCTTTTCTCCCCCCTTTGCATCACTTGTCGAAAAAATCGATACCAACGATCTTTGTCCTTATCCGCGATAAACAAAGCAAAAGGGCGATTTATAAGACGCTTACGTTCAGTTTTGAGTTGCTTCACTGCGGAAAGATTAATTTCAGCAATGACACCTTGCGCGGTGAGAGAAAGATAGCCTACTGGGGCAAAATCATAAAGTTCCAGATAATGAGCGCGTGAAGCTTCCAATGCACTATGAGCTTGCCGTAACTCCTCGTTTTGCATTTCCAATTCAATTTGATGTAATTGCAGTTCTTGCAAAATCTTGTCAGAGGAGGTTTGGTCCGCGCTTTGCTCAAAGCTAGTTTCTGTCAGTTGACGTGATCTTCGGGGCTTTTGATTGTTCTCATTCACTTCTCGACCTCAATCGCTAACAATATCAGTTTAGATTTCACCTCCTTGTTAATTGGACGGCAGGCATTTAACCTCACCTTGCGCCGTCCAATGTCGGGAAAATCACATTCAACGGCATAGTTGCTTAAATGTTGTTCATCCTGCCGGATAGTTTCAAATAAATCGTGCAAGGACGGCATATTCCAAGGACATTGATCAATTTCATTAATTCGATAACCAATACTCTCTTCAGGCCTAAGCTGAAATTCCTGATGAAAAGAAGGACTGGCCGCGATGATTATTAAATCACCATCAAGGACAATGAATGGTTCAGTGACCGTATAGGCGATGTTTTCAGCCAACAATCTTGTTTCTTGCATGGCTACCGCCTTGATTCGCTCAGTGATATCGGTAAAAGCCATCACTACCCCATCCACCATATTATCCAATGTAAGATAAGGCTGGATACGAACCATCATGAAACTATCACTGCTAACTTGAATTTCATGTTCGTAGGGAGCAAGTGAAACAAGCACAGCTTGGGCGGCAACCAATAGCTCATCTGCTCCTGCAACTGGCTTGATGTCATTTAGCGAACGACCTATATCCGTAGGAACCAATCGATAGATCCGTTCTGCCTCGCGAGTATAACTTCGTATTATTAGATCTCGATTAAGAAAAATAATGCCGACGTTAATGTTTTCCAACAAATTTTTCATATCGTTCTGCATGTCGGCCAGCTGCTCGATTTTGGAATGCAGTTCGGAATTAACGGTAATCATTTCTTCATTGACCGATTGCAACTCCTCTTTGGATGTCTCTAATTCTTCATTAGTCGATTGAAGCTCCTCATTGGTCGCCTGCATTTCTTCATTGGCTGCTTGCAATTCTTCAACGGTAGCTTGATGGTTTTCTTTCAAATTCGCTAACTCATACTCCAGTTGATCGATGCGCCTTAATTCTGCCGGTTTGACGTTCTGTTCATCCGCCGGCTGACTAATTTTGCGAATAACATCCTGAAAACTGACTAACAATAAGTCTTGCTTATAATCGATTTTCGGCATAGGCCGAACGCTAAGGTTGACAGCGATATAATTATGAGCGGTTCTAACTTGGGCTTGTCGGTCTATAACTGAAACCCCTTTCTTTACCGCTTTTTGAATGGCCTTGCGTAATTCGGATGCCAAACCTTCACGCGCCATTTCTATGATATTAAGACTTGCATGTCCTGGCGCAGGACGTAAATATTTACCGGTATCGCCGTGGACATAGAGCGCGTTTCCTTTGAGATCGGTGATAACTGAAGGAGGGGCGAAATATTGCAGCAGCAGCCGACGGGTAAGTTCGACCAAATCAATTTCCTTTGATTTATTACATTCCGCCATTAGAGATTTGTCCCCTCTCTCTTTTCGTTTAGCGAAATGCGAAATCACGGCACGATGAGAAACTAACGAGTCACTTTTACTGTAAATTTTCCAATTACGATTTACCGTTGAAAACAAATCCGTATGATTACCGATATTTTCCGATGGAGACAACAACAAAATACCTCCTGGATTCAGCGCATAATGAAACGTTTTGACCAATTGATTTTGGTGCTCGGGTTTCAAGTAGATCAAAAGGTTACGACAACTGAGAAAATCAAGTTTAGTAAAAGGAGGGTCATTCATCACATTCTGAGTAGCGAACACCATCATTTCTCGAATCTCTTTCTTGACCCGATATCCTGTATTTTCTTTGTGAAAAAAGCGATGTAATCTTTCGGGTATAACATCTTGAGTAATATTAGGCGGATAAATACCCGATCGTGCAAAAGTGATTGTTTCTTCGTCCAAATCGGTCGCGTAGATTTGCACTTTGAATCCTTGCAACTTCTTATCCATTAATTCCCTTATCAACATAGCAATGGAGTATGCCTCTTCACCGCTAGCACAGCCCGCCACCCAGACGCGAAACACATCGCTATTCGATTTATTCATAAAAAGCCGAGGCAAAATTTCCTTCTGCAAAATGACAAAAGCTTCGGCGTCGCGAAAGAAACTAGTGACATTGATCAACAATGCCTTAACCAAAGCATGTGCTTCGTCCGGATTTTCCTGTAAATAGCGCGCATAAATATCGCTATCATCGATATTGTGCTGCAACATGCGGCGCTCAATGCGGCGACTAATAGTCGTTTCTTTATATAAGGAGAAGTCGTGCCCCGTGATACTGCGTAATTGACACAGGATATGATTAATACCACTGACAATCTTTATTTCCTTTGCCGGTTTCGTGCGACTAAATTGAGCTCGCACTCCTTGCAATATTGCGTCCGGCATTTTTTTTACCGGAAGGACGTGACAAGCATAACCAGACTTGATTGTGCTTAAAGGCATGCCATCATATTTTGCCGTCTCCGGGGATTGCGCCAAGGTAAGGCCTCCCGCGCCAAGGATGGCACGCAATCCCAAAGTGCCATCGGTACCGGTCCCGGAAAGGATAATACCGACGGCATTTTCCTGCTGATCCTCAGCAAGCGAACGAAAAAAAGCATCGATCGGCATGCGCTGTCCTCTTGGTAACTCGGGAAGCGTCAATTGGAGGAAACCATGGAAGATCGCCATATCTCGATTGGGAGGAATAACATAGACGCAATTGGGCTCAACCAAAGCTTGATCTTCTGCCTCAAGCACAGGCATTTTGGTAGTACGTTGGAGAATTTCGACGAGCAGACTATCGTGGCTAGGATCCAAATGTGGGACCAACACAACAGCCATACCACTGTCAGTCGGCATGCAGCTTAAAAATTGCTCGAACGCTTCTAAACCGCCAGCTGATGCGCCAATACCGATTATGGGGAAAAATTCAGATGTGCTGTTAGAAACCATAAAAATTCTTGCTAACCCTAAGCATCGATACGATTACATTATTGTTACTCACGTTTATGTATATCGCCATTAGCCTCTTAGCCCGCGTGAAGCAACGCGGAATGCAGGATTTCGTAACCACGCCATCCCGGATTCCGCTACGCTGCATCCAGGCTACGAACTCCTTTTGTTTCCGTTTATTAATGAGGTGCTTATTTAACACCGTGGAGTGATCTGAATCCATATCATCATCAAATTCCGGGAGTGCTTGAGGAGGCGCCAGGGTTCGGCAAAGGCTTTGTCAGTACAGGTTTTTGCTCCTGCAAAATCTGCATTCCACCGTCCTTGGCGGTCAGATGCAGGCATAGAGCCTACAGGGACGCATCCACGGCGCCAAATTTTAATCTCCGATGAGTATAATTTTAATTGTCTGTTCCACAATGCTCTGTCATAACGCGAGCTTTTGTTGAAAATTTGGTTTTACCACATCGCTCTGATATTTATCCTGTAATCGCTGCGCCAACACATCCATTGCTTCGGGCTCGCCATGTACCAGGACGACGCGCGGTCGGTTCTCGAAATGACCGTACCAATCCAGCAGCCCTTGTTGATCGGCATGCGCCGACAAGCCGCCGATCGTATGTATCTGTGCCTTGACCTGTATGGTCTCGCCCCACAAGCTAATCTGTTGGGCACCATCCACCAAGGCGCGGCCTAAGGTCCCGCTGGCCTGGAAACCGACGATCAGAACATGCGCATCTTGCCGCCAAATATTGTGCTTGAAATGATGCTTGATCCGGCCGCCGGTACACATGCCGCTGCCGGCGATGATAATGGCGCCCGATTGAATCTGGTTGATCTTCATGGAATCCTCGCTCCGTTGCGAGCGATGCAGATTCGGCAG
Organism: Methylomarinum vadi; assembly: GCF_000733935.1. NCBI lineage: Bacteria > Pseudomonadati > Pseudomonadota > Gammaproteobacteria > Methylococcales > Methylococcaceae > Methylomarinum > Methylomarinum vadi. The sequence continues at coordinate 4,179,116 of NZ_JPON01000001.1, read as the reverse complement.
CATGAAAGGGTTACCGCTCTGTTGATAGACTTGTTTGGCCCGCTTATCGTAGACCTTGGCATGCCGGAAATAAACGTCGGTGGCCTCTATCGCCATCGGGCTGTCGAGAAACACTTCCCAGTCGTCGATCTCCCATTCCTTGAAATTTTGTTTGAAGACATACAGCAGCTCTTGCGTCCTACCCACGGCGAAAGCCGGGATCAGGATATTGCCTTTGCCGCTGCGCGCATTGGAAATGATTTCTCCCATCTCCTGCCAGGTCTCATCCCAGTTTCGGTGCAGACGGTCGCCGTAAGTACTCTCCATGACGACCAGGTCCGCGTGCCTAATAGGTTTTGGATCGCGCAGGATAGGCGCGCCGCGATGCCCGAGGTCGCCACTGAACACGATCTTGCGGGTTTTGTTGCCTTCGGTCAGCTCCAATTCGGCAATCGCGGAACCGAGGATATGGCCGGCATCATGCAGGGTCAATCTTACGCCGGGCAGAATTTCCTGGGCTTCGTCGTAATCGAGCGAGCGAAAATGTTGATGCGCCTCCCGCGCCTCGTTGCGGGTATACAAAGGCTCAAGCAATTCGAGTCCTTTGCGTTCGCGCTTTTTGTTTTCCCATTGCACCTCTTTTTCATTGAGATAGCCGGAATCCTCCAGCATGATTTTGCACAAATCGACCGTCGCTCGATGGGTATAAATCTTGCCGCTATATCCGCGTTTGATCAATAATGGCAAGCGGCCGGAATGATCGATATGGGCGTGGGTCAACACGACGGCGTCGATCGCCTCGGGATCGAACCTAAAAGGATCGCGGTTATGCCGCTCATGATCGGAGGAACCTTGAATCAACCCGCATTCAACCAACAGCCGATATTCGCCGACATGAATTAAATAACAGGAGCCGGTTACCTCCCGTGTCGCGCCAAGAAATTCAATCTGCATCTGACTCTGCTCCTAATTAATTATTATTTGTGTATCGAGCAATCTTTGCCAATCCGGCGCGATTCGCGGTCCCGAATGGACTAACCAAAGAGCCAATCAATTACGCTCATATTCGCTGATTCCCGTTAATGATGCTCCGCATCATCGGTTTCAGTCAACCCTAATCATGGGCTAAGAACTCAAAAATAAAGACATCGCAAAACATGAAACCAAACCCATTGCGTTATCGTGGACCGACCGAAACAGGCTTGGCACAAGCAGTTAAATTCGTTACTCTCGAGGATAAACAGTCGCTTGTTGGTTAATCCACTGACACATTGTTCAACCCAGCCTACGGCCCTGCAACTTGCAACGAGGCAGACCGACCGCTTTTGGCCGATTAATTAAGCCCGTCATAAATTTTCAATCGATTAGCTAAGCGATGCTATCCATGGACAAGCGAATGCTTTTCTTGCTACGCATTTTTTCGATTTTCTGCGACAGAAATGCTATTCGCCGACCTTGCTCTCCGGTGTCAATCTCTCACGCAGATCCCGCAGCGCATCGAGGGTTGCATTCATGATAATCTCTTGGTCCCGGTAGCCCATTTCCTCGCCCAGGGGCGAGAACACCGACAGTGACTGGCGGCGGCATTTCTCCAGGTGCCGGTTGTAGCTAGCAATGAGTGAGTCCAGTTTGTTTAGGTCTAAGGAGCGCCCAACCTTTTGTGGATTGAAATGACGAATCTCGTCGTTGCTTACACGCTGGCCGAACATCAGGTACATATCGTTTTCTAACGATACTCGGGTGAGGTCGATAAGGGCCAGGCGGTGGTTATTTATAAATCCAGCCAGGTTGAAGAACAGACTCACCGCCATGATGGTGTAGACCCAGTTGCTGGGCGGCATGATATCCACCAGCCAAGGTATGTGCTCATCGGCAAATTCTGCACCTTGATTATCGAAGAAACCACGAGCCGATTCCGAAAGCGTGAGATTGTTGGGTATCTGTGCGCTCCGGTTGCGGTCAATGAATTTCGGATAGGCCCGAGCTATCAGGGACATTAGCCCGATGATGTCGGAATGAGCGGCGCAGCCGTTACTGATGAGAAGAGTGTCAAGGCGAAGTAGCGGTTTTTCCTCGGCTGGCAGAACCTTCACCGGGTCGTACTGACCAGCTACCAGAGTGCCGTAGTTCATGAACGGGAAACGCCGAGCCAGGGCTTTGGTCTGCTCTAGGCCGACAATTTGCAGGCCCTTTTCTCTCACTGCTGTTTGGATCAGTTCTGCATCCTCTTCTATGACAAAAAAAGCCAGGTCCAGCTTTCCGGTTGCGGCTAGCTCGGCCTGCCGTTTCAAAGGATAGTGTTCTAAAGTGATGTTAAGCGAAGCCAAATCCTTACCTCTAAACAGACGCTCTGCGAGAAAGGCGGCACCGCTATGCTCAGGACCGACGCTGATTCGCATATCCTGCATGTCTTTGAGTTTTCGGATCGTGTCCGCATTGCGGCCCAACAACATGAGGGCTTCCGTACGCCCGACACGTCCAATCAGTTCCAGGCCAGGGTAGTCGGCCCAGTTAAAACCGTCCTGAACCAAACCAAACTGTATTTCGCAGGATTCTTTGGCAGCGACTAACCGTTGAAGGTTGTTCAGCGACCCATTGCTGGCGACGTTCTGGATCCGCCCCTCGGTCTGTGTTGCGGCACCAGCAAGTTGCTTGATCGCTGCATGGTATTGTCCCTCAGTAGATCCCGAGAGTATGGCAACGTCCAGGTAGGAAAGATCGGTGCTTAGATCCAACCCTCGGAAAAACAAAGCCCCCAAAGCTATGGCTATAGCGAGCACCGAGGCCCTTAGCGCGAAGCGGCCCCATAGCATCATCTTGTGTCGGGATACCAAGTCGGCCGTTTTCTCCAAACGTTTAGCAGTTCTTTTTGGCATCGGATGGCATGGCTATAGCTATTTCTTGAATCATGCTGATTATAAAAAGGTTAGGAAATTCAATGGCATTGTGCAAATTTTAATTATAAGTCATCCAGAGTAATTCAACCAAATGGTTCAAATCATGCTTTTATAAGCTCTCTAATTTTATTAGGTATGCGCCATTTTGTATGAACGCATAGGTGTAATCCTACTGACAAATTTCGATTTTTTCAGTATTACTCGAAAATTGATTTTGTCACCAGGATACAGACTGATTGAATTTATAAGAGTCAGGCAAATAATTCGACGGTAAATACCTACAGACATTCCGGCATGAACTGCCGGAATCTAGTGCTCACGAATGAGTATTTATGCAACATGATTTATTGCCAAGGACTTATTCAAGAATAGATTGCCTAATTTAAAGGTCAAAACGTGATAATTTTGTAGGGAATTGATATCTTGATTTATAAGAAATAACAGATAATTCAGATTCTGATACTAAACAACCACCCGCTCAAGCGGGTGGGTTCCAATAACGGACTGAAAGTCCGGATACGCGTCGACTAAACGACGCGTCTTAGTCGGGCTCCATCTTGAAATTATCGTTTGGATTAGGTTCAAAGTGATGCTCCAAATATTGCTTTATCATCTCATCAGTCATTTGCCCCACTGTGGCGCAAAAATAACCGCGGGCTCAAAAATGTCGACCCCAATATCGCTTTTTCAAGTGCGGGAACTCTTCGAACAGATAGCTCGAAGTTCGTCCCTTGATTCGCCTCATGATTTCGCTTGGGGCCATAGTCGGCGGCGCACTCACCAAAATGTGCACATGATCTTTGCTCACGACACCTTTGATAATCCGTATCTCAAAGGCTTCGCATGTCTGCCGCACCAAGTCTCTCACTCGTTCGGCTATTTCATCCTTCAGCACTTTATAACGATACTTCGTAACCCAAACAAAATGATACTCAATTTGGTAAACCGTATGGCTGCCGTATCTATAGTCCATCGCCACCTCCTTGGGCAAATTATCGCAGCTAAAGCTGACCGGCTAAAGCCGGTGGTTTAAACCTTATGATGGATAATTAAACCAGCAAAGCCAACATTAGACCCATCCCTTTATACCCAAATCTAAGTTTCCCGCACACAGCGCGTATACCCATGGCGAAGTCAATGACGCGCTGTAATCCTTGCTAGAGTGATTTGGCGCCAAGCTCACCATCGCCTTTGCGCCCCAAGAATCCACCCAAACTCGCAATCAATCGAATCGCTTCATTGAGTTTGGGTGGTTCAGGCGGCAGGGGGTTCAAACGTTGATCTCCAAGATCGATCCGTGATAACTCTTCCTTGAATCATCCCGTGGTGACTAACATCTCCCCATGCAAAAAATTCAGATCTTACCGTTTTTGGTGACTTGTGTATAACGGGATGTTTTAGTCCTCTTCAGAAACTGTTCCATTTCTGCTGCGGGCATCGGCTTTCCAAAAAAATACCCTTGGGCCTCGTCGCAACCGAGTGCTCCCAAAACTTCCAATTGCGCTTCGGATTCAACTCCTTCTGCAATTACAACTAGATTTAGCGCATGCCCTAAGTTGATTGTGGCGGTAGCGATTACTTGGTCGTCCTGGTTAGTTACCAAATCACGCACAAAAGACTGATCGATTTTCAGTTTGTCCAGCGGAAAACGCTTGAGATAGGACAAGCTCGAATAACCGGTTCCAAAATCATCAACCGCAATTTTTACCCCCATTACTTTTAACTCATTCAATATGTTTAGTGTCTTTTTGACATCCTGAACCAGAATACTTTCGGTAATCTCGATTTCCAGGCAAGAAGCAGGTAATCCAGTATCCCGTAAGATGTTGCCGATCGTTTGCAATACATTTCCATGTGAAAACTGACGAACGGATAAATTAACTGAAACGGTTACTTCGGTCAGATCAGCCTCCTGCCAAGCCCTATTTTGACGACAAGCTTCCTTTAACACCCATTCGCCTATCGCTACTATTAGGCCTGTTTCTTCAGCTATCGGAATGAATTTAGCCGGCGATATCGATCCCATTTCCGGATGTTGCCAACGGAGCAGCGCCTCCATACCAATTAATTCACCTCTGCTAAGATTGATCTGTGGTTGGTAATGCAGGGAAAGCTCATTGTTTGCAATGGCTTGTCGAAGCGCGTTTTCGAGCTTCAGGCGCTCCATCGCATAGGCATTCATCTCCATAGAAAAGAAATGGAATGAATTGCGCCCAGAATCCTTGGCTTTATACATTGCGATATCGGCGTTTTTAAGCAATTCCTCGAAAGTAATACCATCCTTTGGAAAAATCCCAATTCCAATACTACAGGTAATTTGCAGCGAATGTTCCGCGATGCTGTAAGGCTCGCACACTACCGCCAACAACTTCCGTGCGACGCGAGCCGCTATGGAGCTATCAGCCGACAACAGTAACAAGAACTCGTCGCCACCAAGGCGACATACTGTGTCAGTATCACGTACAACGTTGTAAAGACGCTCGGCGACCATCTGTAATAATTGGTCGCCAAAAACATGTCCCAATGAATCGTTAATGTTCTTGAATCGATCTAGATCGATAAAAAATAATGCGAGCTCCGTGTTGTTACGTTCCGCCAAAGCAAATGCTTTTTGAGCTTGCTCGCGCATTAATATCCTATTAGGCACACCTGTTAAAGCGTCATAATAGGCAAGTTGCTGGATACGCTGTTCAGATTCCTTGTGTTGGGTGATATCCGCCGCTAATTTTACGTAATGGGTAATTTCACCTATTTCAGAACGTACAGCCGATATTGCAGAAAGGGACGGATAACTATCGCCAGCCTTGTGCCGCACCCAAAGTTCTCCTTGCCAATATCCCCATTCGTTGATGTGCTTCCACATTGCTTTATAGTAGGCATTATTATGGAGCCCCGATTTGAGCAATCTGACGTGCTGACCGATTGATTCCTCGGCAGTGTAACCAGTCATTTCGGTAAAAGCCTTATTTACCGCGACAATATTTAGACTCGCATCGGTAATGATGATAGATTCATGACTGGAATCAAACACCGATGCCAAAAGCCGCAAACGTTCCTCACTGAGCTTACGAGCAGAAATATCGGTGTGGGTGCCAATAAAGCGCAAGGGATTTCCATGTTGGTCGTATTCTACAACCGCTCCCATCGCCAAAATCCATTTCCATTCGCTATCAGCGGTACGCATTCGGAATTCGGCTCGAAAATTGTTTCGCTCTCCAGAAATGCAACCGCTATAAGCGGCCAGCCATCCGGCGCGATCATCCGGATGAATGCGCTGAAAATAGTTCTCTGCATCTTCACGAAAACCAACTGATTCATAGCCTAACATCGATGCATATTGGGCGTTGTAAGTTCTTTCTCCAGTGTTGATATTGACATCGTATATGCCTAGCCCGGATGCAGCGATTGCCAAATTAAGGCGCATCTCGTTTTCTCTGACGGCTTTTTCGGCTAATTGGTGTTGCTCTTCAAGGACAAAATTGTCAAGCGCGATAGAGATATCAGTCGACATATCGTCTAGCAAGCGGACAATGTCTTCGGTAAAAAAATTCAACTCCTGGGAATAGAGGGTCATTACCCCAATAACAGCTCCTTGTTGCCGCAACGGAAATGCGGCTGATGATCGGATTCCGGCAGCTTTGGCGGCTTGTTGCCATGGAATGGTTCTAGGGTCGGTCAAAAAGTCATTACAGACTTGATGAATTCCTTCGTGTAAGGCTATCCCGGAAGGCCCTCTCCCCAAAAGCGATTGCGAATCGCTGGATATCGAAATGTTGCGCACATATGACGAGCAAGGCCCAAATACCGATATTGGCGCCAAACTATGCGTCTTTTCGTCAACCAACCCGATCCAGGCGCACGCTAATTCACTAAATTCCACTGCAATACGAACAATATTTGAAAACAGTTCATTCCTAGATCGAACGCGGACAATGGATTCATTCGTTTCGGCCAGCGTGGCATATAGTTTGTTCAGACGCTCGATGCGCGCTTCAGCACGTTTGCGTTTGCTGATGTCTTGGACAGTGCCAACTACGCGTATTGGAATCCCAGCCTCGTTACAAATAGTTCGGCCTCTTTCGTGAATATGCTTGATAGATCCGCCATTCGTCAGTAACTGGTACTCCAAATCGTAACTCGTTGGCTTTTTTATTGACTCGGCATGCACCTTAATTACCAATGCTTGATCATCTGGATGTACGAATTCCAGAAAATCTTGATGAGTCGCACTGAATTCTGAGTACGAAGTTTCGAAAATACGATAGACTTCATCTGACCAGATAAGACTCTGGTGCTCAATATCCCGTTCCCAACTTCCCAGTTGCGCGATTTCTTGAGCTTCGGCAAGGCTTGCTTGACTCTTGCGTAAAGCATCCTCAGTACGTTTTCTTTCGCTCATATCACGGAGAAAGGCAAGCAATCTTTCGTCAGGTAACTGTCGAACATTTACCTCTCCGACAAAAACCGAACCATCTTTACATCGGAACCGCCACTCGCTTTTTACCGAGACACCTTTCTTAAGGCGTGCAAGTTCAGGCTCAACGCGCAATACTTCCTCGGGAGAAAGGATGTCGGGAATCGACAATTGTAAGATTTCCTCACGTGAGTAACCGAGCATTTCGCAACCGGCAGCATTAACATCCAGATAGTTTCCTTCTTTGTCTGAGGTGAAAATACCATCGGTAGCTTGTTCGACCAATGTGCGAAAACGCTGCTCGCTGGTACGCAGTTCTTCTTCATGCCGCTTACGTGAGGTAATATCACGAATGCTACAAAAAACCAGAATACCATCTGCCGCATTTAAGGTGTTTAGACTGACATCAATGGGAAATTCCGCTCCATCCTTGCGTACACCATACAATTCCAATCCCTCACCCATTGATCGAGCACGAGGATGACCCAAATACTTTTTTCGGTGCTCTTTATGCTGTATACGCATCCGCTCCGGTATCAGTTTTTCGACGAGTATCCCTGCCATTTCCTCATGCCCGTAACCGAATAACATTCCAGCCTGCGAATTCGCCAAGGCAATTTGCCCCTCGGCATTAATAACTAACATCGGCTCTGGAACTGATTCCAATAAACTGCGGAATTTCTGCTCGGCGATACGCCGCTCGGAAATATTTCTTACAATGGCTGCCGCGCCCACGACTTTACCGGCCAGATTCTTCACAGGAGAGACGCTAAAGTCGACAGATATCTCCAAGCCATCGTGGCCAATTAAAATGCAGGGATCGCTGTACACAACCTCGGTATTTTGATGAAGCGCCTGAACAAAGGGGTTATCCAATGCCCGCCGAGTTTGACCATCAATCAGTTTTATGCTCTCCGCAGAAATCCCATGCATTTCATCAATACGCCATCCCGTTAACGATTCGGCGATCGGATTCAAGAAACGGATGCAGGCTTGCTTGTCGGTGACAATCACACCGTCATGAATACTGTTCAGGATAGTCGCATAGGTAATCTGATTCTCTTGCATCTGTCTTTCCATGCCATGCCGATGAATCGCCATCGGTATGGTGACCATTAAATCCCTTTCCTGGAAAGGCTTGAGAATGTATCCAAATTGCGCAATGTTTTTGGCACGATTGAGCGTTGCTTGATCCGAATGTGCAGTCGCATAAATGACTGGGATATCCAAAGACGTATAAATTTGCTCGGATGCCTCGATTCCATCCATCTTGCCCTTAATCTGGATGTCCATTAACACTAAGTCGGGCTGCGTCTGCGTAGCAATATCAATGGCCAGTACCCCCGTGTCGGCAATCCCAACGACTGTATAACCGAGCCGTTGCAGTCTATCCTGAATCTCTTCTGCAATGAGGGCTTCGTCTTCAACGATTAGAATACGCTTTTGCGTCGTACTCATGTTCTCTCTCCATGGGAAGCCAATGGAACAGTCAAACGCGCTTCTGTCCCAGGATCAGTCGGCATAAATTCGATTTGACCGCCGACCTGTCGGGCTAAAGATCGGATTAGACGCAATCCCAAAGAGGGGGAGGTGTCGACATCGAGATTTGTTGGAAATCCTATGCCATCGTCGCACACACTTATGACGCAAAAGTCATCTGCGCGGCGTATGACAATTCGCATTTTTCCTGCCTGCGATCCGGAAAATGCGTGCTTTACAGCATTTGTTATAATTTCATTCAATATCAATCCGCACGGGACAGCCGTATCAATACCCATCAGCACGACATCCATCTCAGTCGTCAATTGAATGTGGTTCGTAACTCCGTAAGTGCTGATTAATTGCTCGCTCAGATTCTTGGCATATTCAGCAAAATTTACCGCCGCCATATTTTCCGAGCTATACAAACTTTCGTGTACTAGAGCCATTGAACGCACTCGGTCTTGACACTCCTGCAAGATCGTTAGCATCGATTCGTCGCTTGTATAGGTCGATTGCAAATAGAACAAACTGGATATGACTGCCAAATTGTTTTTGACCCGGTGGTGAATCTCCTTGAGTAAAACGTCCTTCTCTCGAAGAGACTCTAGTATTTTTTGCTCGGTTTGTGTTCGCTCGGTGATGTCGCGAATGGCGCTGGATACTAACACACCCTCTTCAGTTTCCAGTGGACTGAGACTGATCTCAACGGGAAATTCCGTCCCATCTTTTCGCAAACCATGCAATTCTAATCCGGCGCCCATCGGTCGCACTCGCGGGCCGTGGAAATATCCCTCTCGATACGCCGGATGCTGCTCCCGAAATCGTACCGGAATTAAAATTTCAACATACTGTCCCAGCAACTCCGAACGCTGATATCCGAATAGTTTTTCTGTCTGTGAGTTTACTAAGACAATTTTGCCCATGGCGTCGACAATTACCATGGCGTCAGGCGCTGATTCGAGCAAACCGCGAAACTGTTTTTCTGCCCGCCGGCGCCCGGTAATATCCGCAACTATTTTAGACGCACCAATAACATGGCCGTTAGCGTCTTTTACGGGCGACATGGTCAGCCAAACTTCGATTAGTCGGCCATCTTTGTGACGTCTTATAGATTCGTAGGGTTCAACGCGCTGGTCATTACGAATTAATTCGAGTATTCGCGCTTCTTCTTCCAAGTGATCGTCCGGAATTAGCATCGTGATATTCTGGCCGATTGCTTCGTCAGCTCGGTAACCAAACAGACTTTCCGCGGCAGGGTTCCAGCTCAAAATAAAACCGTCAAGATTTTTGCCTATGATTGCATCGGTTGCCGATTCAACAATGGCTGCGAGCCGTGAGCGTTCGTTTTCCGTACTTCGACGCTTACTGATATCGCGAATTGCAGCGGATACCAACACACCGTCATCTGTCTCTAATGGACTTAAACTGATTTCGACAGGAAATTCCGTTCCATCCTTCCGCAAACCGTACAATTCCGTTCCTGCTCCCATAGGCCGCACCCGCGGACCATCAAAGTAATTGCGACGATGTTTAACATGTCTGCCACGAAAGCGTTCCGGGATCAGATTCTCAATATGATGCTCCAACAACTCTTCCCGGCGGTAACCGAACAGTTTTTCTGTCTGTGAATTTACAAGTACGATTTGCCCCATGGCATCGACGATTACAATGGCGTCCGGAGCCGATTCCAAAAGGCCTCGGAACTTTTTTTCAGCCCGTCGCCTTTCTGTTACGTCACGAACTACACATAAAATGGCATGTTCATCCTTATCGCCTATCGGACTAAGCATAATATCGACCGGGAACTCGCTGTTATCCTTGCGTCGACCGAACAACTCCAAATCGGCTCCCATTGGTCGGGGACGGGGATTGTTTAAATAGCTTGAGCGGTGCTGACGATGGCATGTCGCGAAACGGCTTGGTATTAGAACTTCAATTTCTTTTCCAATGAGTTCGTTTCTACCGTACCCGAACATTGCTTCTGCTTGAGAATTTGCTTCTGAAATACAGCCCAATTTACTTACAACCAATAAACCATCCGGAGTATGGTCAAATATCCGCTTATGAATATCCATTAATGTTTATTTCATTATTTTTATTATGGAAAATAAACCTCTTATCTTTATAATACCAACTAAAGCGTCGGAGCCAAGAAACCGGAATAAGCAATTGATATATAAGGAAAGATACATTCTAAATGAGATGTAATATGGGGTGTTTTGAATCCAACACCACACTTCAAATAGAAAGCTTATGCATCGTGCCACACAAATTACTGAACTTCCAGCCTTGACCGTCGATTTTTTGAATCGCAGCGATTTATTAATGGATAACATCTTTGCGAGCCTTTGGAAGCAAATCGGGATGAAAACCTTCTGCATCGCGCCGGTTTCAAGAAGCACTCGGGAACGCCCATCGATGAAGTGTTTTATGCACTGACGCTGTGGTTGAAAAAGGCGTCGGTCGAGGTGTTTGTTCGCGAAGGTTTACAAGGCGGCATGGGCAAAGATGTGCTTTACGACACGATGAAGCGGGAGGATTTGAATTGGCGTAAACGCGAAAAGGTGCGCTAAAAAGAATGTGCCGACGCAAGGAGGCGCATCCTATCGGAGCACCTTATGGGCTTGCCTAAATAACCGGTTAACTATCGTCGTTCGCCCCCCAGGATGGATCGTACATAAAAGCTTGCCAATTATGTTTCATAAATTCAGAGATTAAATCCTCCGGCGGGCCGTTCCGCCCTACCCGGCTAAGTACCGTTCCGTATTCCTGCAGACTGATGTTTTTCCATCGAAGAAACCGACAACGCCGGATAACCGACTGATTGCGGGTAAACGACATTATCGGGGAAGAACCGTGACGCTGCCGTATCAAACAAACGACGGCTTCCCTCAACAATTGATAAATACCGCGTTTGCGATAACGAGGCAAAATGCACGTCTTGGTGATTTCAAAGACCTCGCGTCCATCGTCCGTTTTTCCACCCAGTTTGTATCCAGAAACACCGACCATGTTATTTTCCACCAATGCTACAGCAAGTTGGGACTGCTGCAGAAGCTTTAGCGCATCCTTAAAAGCCCATGCGCGCTCTTGATGCAAAGTCCATCTATCAAACCAGATACTAGGGTAAAGCCGGTATAAAAATCGATCGCCGAATTTCGATTGCCGTTTAGAACAACGAAGGCCGATCCATTCAAGCGCCTGACGCAGAAAATCATGAAGACGTCCGCGTAGACGCCAGAATAAGATGTCGGGAGCATGATAAGTGGCATCGCTTTCCATCTCGATCAGCCGTTTCAATTCCGGCAAATGCGAACGTAATACTTCGGCAGCCCGTGCACCGACATAGATGTCGAGGCCGGAATGAACTTGTTTGTGATGCTTTCCCATTGTGAACGTCTTTCCATTCAGCACATTGGACGTTTCTTACCGCCATTTATTCCCGACGGTAAGTAAAAGTGCTTTTACCAATACCGTGTTTCCGGCCGCTCAAAAAAATCAGCAACCGGGTTTCGCTTCTTTCCATATCCCCACAATTTGGTTTTCGGTTACTCGTTTGTCCATAGACAAAAAATTGTATCGCGCTACGTTTCCGCTGTATTAATTTTGGGGATATTTAGGCTATTCGATTATCCCCAGTCCGAATCAAAATCATCGAAACCGCTTTCGTCCAAAAAACTATCGTCAGCGTTGCTGGAAAAATAATTATCGCTCATATCGCTATCGGCTAATTGATCGGAATCGCCGTAATAATTATTGATAACGGTCTGCTCGCCTACTTGCTCATCGGCGGCGGATTGGTCCCACGATGAGGGTGAACCATGATGGCCGAGTAGATTGCCAATGCCATGGTATAAAAACGACCCGGCTACGACACCCGCCGCCGTGCTGGCGATATTGCCCAAAAAGCTGGAACCGAACCCCGCTCCTGGGTTCTGCGGCGACATCCGAGAAAAATTAGCATTGTCCGACGCCGACGGAACCTGATAACTGTCAGCGCCTGGGACACTGTTCTCTTTCTTAGGCGTTGCCCACGGATCGTTATGCAGAAAGTCAGAGCCGGATGCCGTAGCATTCTTTTGCTGCCGCAGTTGCTGTTGCAAATCCGCGATTTGAACTTGGGCGGCGTGCAGTGCCTGATCCTGTATCAGACACTTTTGCACCAATAAATAGGTCGCATCCGGCTGATTGCTAATCGCGCTGCTAATGTATTTGTCCGCCTCTTGATCCTTTTCGGTAAGTTTCACGTCAACCAATTGCTGTAAAAATTGACTGAGTTTTTCGCGTTCTTGTGTATTCATAATAACTCCGTTATTTAGCTAATAATGCCAATCTTGTAAGAGAATGAATTGCTGTTTATCTTGGAAGACCTTAGCCTCTTAGAATCGAAAGTTCCAATTGCAGACATTGACCATCCAACCAGCCACAAGTTCTCCTTCGATAGGGACAAAAAAGAACGTTTTCGCCTGATCAACCCCGATGAGATATTTCACAGAATCTTCAGCGCCGTCCCCTTGGAATGGCATCTCGTGCAAGGTAAACGAGTCGTCGCCGGATTAGGCAGCCTTCCCGCCAAGAAACCGGGGTTTGAGCAGAAAGGATTCTTCGCCAAACTTAAAAATTTCCTGACTTTTACTGACCAGGGAATTGCCAGCGCAGGTAAAGACCATGTTTTGCCGGCACCGGTCGCGCTGACCCTGGTATTGCTGTTCAACGAAACCGGCGGAGCGTCAATTGGTTACAATGGCCGATTAACGCATTTCATCCAGCAACAGCTTGATTTTGTCCAATAGCCGACGCTGTTGTGCCGGAGGCAATGTTTTCAAGTCCCGTTCGAAATCGGCCAGGCTATAACCGGCCTGCCCGTTTTCCTGCCCCGGTAACGTCACGCCGCAGTCGGCCAGGACTTGGCCTATCGGTTGCGCGGCGCCCTGCAGGGAGATCTTGCTGGACAGCACCGTCCTGATGATGGTGTGAACGCGAATAAAAATCGACTGGCCGGATAACACATCCTCGACGATACGTTTTACCTGTTCATCGGTATAACCTCGCCGCTTGGTATCCGGATAGGTGCGCATTTTCAAGGCCACCGGCTCGTTGTCGTCGATTTGATAGTCGAAATCGAAAGCGCTGCCCTTGGAAGTAATCAAATTGTAGGAGTCCAGGGCGAATTGCAATTGTTTGTTTTTACAGACGACCTCCAATCTCAGCGTGTCGTACACGCCGCGCCGAGGCAACGGCGAACGCGCCAGGCTGTAATTCACATTGGTCAATTTATCCCATTCTTGATGATAGCTCCACGACTCCATATCTTGCCGGGTCTCGCCTTCGGACAACGTTGCAAATGCCAGCAAAAGCCACCCTATGACGGATTTAGTGCAATTGCTTTTACAATTTAAGCGCTGAAACATATTTTATGCACCTTTCACTATTCAAAGCCAAACTGCTTTTTATCATACCAGCTAACGGATAGCTTTCTACTGCCGTGCATAATCATGACTTCGAATCGTTCATTCGGGTTTACCGATCCGCTAGATCTTCCGGCGCCACCAACTGCTCACCATCTTGCAAGCCGCTGATTACCAACACGCGATCGTTGCTTTTTTCCCCTAAACGCACAAAGCGTCTTTCCACGACACCGTCACGCCACACCCACACTACGTCCAATTGTCCGACGCGTTTAATGTAACGGGCCGGAATCAACAATTTCCGCTCCACTCCCAACGGGATACGGATGCGGGCAAACATGCCGGGCAATAAATGGGAATCGTGATCGATTTTCGCCTTGACCAGAAAACTACGCGAACCGGGTTCGGCGGCCGGAACGATCTCCTCGATGACGACCGGCATTTTCCGACGCAAGGCATCGATCTCGGCTTGCAACGTTTGCCCCGGTTGTAATTGCAATGCCAACGATTCCCTGACATAGGCCGCAACGCGCAGCTTATGCGGATCATAAATCGACAACAGCCGCATCCCCGGCGTCGCCATATCGCCTTCTTCGACGAAATGATCGACCACTAATCCAGAAAATATCGCTAGAATCTCGCTATAGCCCAAGGCATGTTCAGCCTCGGCCAGGCGTTCGCCGGCGGCGGAATATTGAGAACGAACACTATGATATTCGGCCGTGGCCGCTTCCAATGCGGCCAATGTCGCGCTGTGTTTGGCGTATAAATCGCGGGTGCGTTGATAATGTAATTTCGCCCGCTGTAATTGCGCCGATAAGGCATTGCGCTGATCGCGGGCCTGCGCAACACGGGCTTTCAAATCGACATTATCCAATTCGATGAGAAGATCGCCCTTGTCGATGCGATCGCCGGCATGTACATGCACATGTTTGACCCGCGCCATGATTTGCGAGGCAACCGAGGCGGATTGTTCGGATTGCAGCGTGCCGGCGATTTCCTCAAATTGCGGCAGCGATTGCTTTTTCACTTGCCATGTCTGACCTTGGTAGGCCGGGCCGGCCGCGAGCGTAGCCGGCGCAATTTTGTCTTCGAATGCCCCGGCCATCCATAAAATCATCAACACCAGCAAAGCCATTGCCGCCAGCGCCATCAACAAGGTTTTCGTTTTATTATTCATGTCATTCCGCGTAAATCAGGTAATAAACCGTCGGCACCACCACCAGCGTGAACAACGTGGACGCCAGGATGCCGAAGATGATGGCGATGGCCAGGCCGCTGAAAACCGGGTCCAACACGATGACGATATTACCCAGCAAGGTGGTGCCGGCTGTCAGCAATACCGGTCGCATCCTGACCGCACCGGCCTGCAGTAAGGCATCGCGCAGTCCCATGCCTTCTTCCCTGGCCTGAGTGATGAACTCGACCAATATCAAGGAATTACGCACGACGATGCCCGCCAGGGCGATCATGCCGATCATCGCCGTCGCGGTAAACAAGACCGGATCGGGGCTGCCGTCGATAAAGCGTTCGCCGAACTGGTTGAGCAGCCAAAAACCGGGCATGATGCCGATGATCGTCAGTGGAATCGACGACATGATGATCAGAGACAGGGTAGCCGAATCGGTTTGTATGCGCAGCACGAAAAAGATACCGACCAGGGCAAAAGCGAACGCCAAGCCCATGTCCCGAAACACGCGCACGGTGATTTTCCATTCGCCCTCGCCGCTCCACGACAGCGTCACGTCATCCGGCAAATGCCAAGGCATGCCGCCGCCCGAAGACAGAAAACTGCGTCGCTCCCAGGAAGGCGCGTCGGTTTCGCCGCCGCCCATATCCGCATTGACGTCGGCGATGACCTCGGCCGGCGTGCGCCCTTCCAGTTCGGCCATAACGTAAACGACCGGCCGCAAATCCTTATGAAAAATCGGCTGGTCGGCGGGGATTTCAATAAATTCTCCCAATTCATGCAACGGCACCAGGTTGCCGCCCCGCCCCTTGATCGTCAAC
Organism: Methylomarinum vadi; assembly: GCF_000733935.1. Lineage (NCBI taxonomy): Bacteria > Pseudomonadati > Pseudomonadota > Gammaproteobacteria > Methylococcales > Methylococcaceae > Methylomarinum > Methylomarinum vadi. The sequence goes on along the minus strand of NZ_JPON01000001.1, from coordinate 4,162,926 downwards.
GAGTCGAAGTCATGCCGACTGCTGCGATCCGGCTTGGCCAATTGCAACTGCAAAGCGACCGGCTGCACTTCCCGCTCCAGATTGAGATAACCGGCTACCCGGCCCTGATTGGCAATACCCACTGTCGCCGCGATATCCTGGGTGGAAATGCCGGACAGGGCCGCTTTTTCCTTGTCGGTTCGATAGCGCCAACGCTTTTGCGCGGCGGCGACGCTGGAATCGATATCGACGACGAATGGTTCCTGGGCCAGACGGTGCATGACGCCTTGCGCGGCCTGTTGCTGTTGTTCGTAGGCGGTGAAGGTTTTACCGTAAATCTCCGCCACCAGCGTACTCAGCACAGGGGGGCCTGGCGGCACCTCGACCACCCTGACCGATATGCCATCGTGGTTGAGTGGCGCCAATAATTTCCGCAGCCGCAACAACACCGCATGGGACTGATGTTCGCGCTGCAGTTTCGGCGCCAGGGTCAGGCGGATATCGGCCAGATTGGGCGCGATGCGGTAATCGTATTGTCTCACCAGACCGTTAAAATCGATTGGCGACGGTTTGCCGACATAAGCCGCCTGGGCGTAGATTTCCGGCAGTTGCCCGGCCAGCGTCATAGCATGGCGGGTGATCGCCGCGGTGTATTCCAGATTGCTGTTTTCCGGCATATCGACGATGATCTGCATTTCATCCTTGTTGTCGTAAGGCAGCAGTTTCAACGGCACCATCCGCAACACCGGCAACATGGCGGTAATAAGGAACAACACAATCATAATCCCAACCAGCAACCAGGCCGACCGACGGCTGGCGATGCAGGGTTGAATCAAGCGCGCATAAAAACCCTTCATCGCTGTCGAAGTACCGGCATCCTCGACCGGCTTCAGCGCCTTGCTGGCCAGCCAGGGCGTCACCATAAAGGCGACCACGGTCGACAGCGACACCGCCACCGGCACGTTGAACGCCATCGGCGCCATATACGGCCCCATCATGCCGGTGATGAAAGCCAATGGAATGAAGGCGAGGATAATCGTGATCGTCGACATCAACAAGGCCGGGCGGATCTCGGCCATCGCCGCGATGATACGCTCGAACTGGCTGCCCTGCCCCTGGCGCATGAAGCGTTCGATGTTATCGATGCCGGTGATCGGGTCGTCGACCAGCAGACCGAGCGCCAATATCAAGGCAAACAAGGTCACCCGGTTGATCGTGTAGCCGAAAGCCATGTCCAGCGCCAGCGTTGCGCCATAACAAATCGGAATCGCCAAACCGACCACCAACGCCGGCCGCCAGCCCAAAAAAACGCCAATGAAAATCACCACGGTGGCGATGGCAAAAGCGAGACTGCTGGTCAGGTTGTTGACCTTGTCGTTGGCCGTTTTACCGTAATCGCGCAACACTTCCACCTGCACTTCCGCCGGCAATAATTTGCTTTTCAAATCCTCTATACGCCGATGAATATCGTTGGCGACAGCGACGGCATTGGCGCCGCGTTTTTTCGCTACCGCCAGCGTCACCAGCGGATAATCGTCCGGATAGCCCCGGGCCAACGGATGATTTTCGGCAAAACGCAACCAACTGTACTCGTCGACTTCGGCCGGCCCGTCTTCGATCTCGGCCACATCCTGCAAATATACCGGAACGCCGTCGACCCGATTGACCACCAATTCCCGCAGTTCCCCTGCCGAATAAAGAAAATCGCCGACTTCCAGTTGTACAGATTGTTGCCCTATTGACACCAAACCCGCCTGATGCAACTGATTGCCGGTTTTAATCGCAAGCAGCACCTCTAACGGCGAGGTGTGTCGTGCCGCCAGACTCTGCGGATTCAAGTAAATATTGATACGGCGCGGACGGCCGCCGCTGACGGTGATTTGATTGGTGTCCTCGATCTGCTGTAAATCGGTGGAAATTTCGTCGGCGAAGCGGCGCAGTTCGTAATCGCCGTATCGGTCGGGTTGTTGGCTCCACAAGCCGATCACGACGATCGGCACATCATCGACTTCGATCGGCTTGACGATCCAGTTGCCGACCACGGCAGGGACCTTGTCCTGATTGGAATACAACTTGTTGTAGACATTCAGCAGGGAATCCTCGCGGTCCTCGCCGACATAGAAACGCAGCGTGACGATGGCCTGGCCGGTCACGGAGCGGGAATAAACATGTTCCACGCCCGTTATCTGCGACAACAACTTTTCCAGCGGCACGGTGACTTGCTTTTCCACCTGCTTGGCCGACAGGCCGGGGGCTGATACCAAGACATTGGCCATCGGAACGACGATCTGGGGCTCTTCCTCGCGCGGCGTCAGCATTAACGCGATCACGCCCAACGACAACGAAACGATAAAAAAGAATACCGGCAGACCGCCGCGCAAGGCGTAAGCGACCAGGCGATCCAATAAATGATTATGAGTGGAGGAAGGAGATGTATTCACCGGCATCCATTATTAAATAACTCTAATATTAGATGCATGGTAATTAGGTTGCGCCGGAATTGTCAATTTCCGACCCGCTGATGGAGCGGCCGTCCCTGGCCGGCAATGCCGTTATCAATAGCTAACGGCAATATTATTGATCTTATTTCACCAAGGTAAACATCACCTTAGCGGCGCCGCAGCCTGGGCATTCCCAATCGTCCGGCAAATCTTCCCAGCGTGTTCCGGGAGCGATACCGTTTCTGGGATCGCCTTTCGCTTCGTCATAAATGTGACCACAGGTTTTGCATTTATATTTTTTGAATTCTTCTGCCATTGTTCAATCCTTATTATTAGCTAATAAAAACCTCTTGATTGTAACCAAACAATTCCAGGAAAAAAACCATGAAATTTATAGTTGATTGCCAATCTCGTTCGGTGATGACGATTCAAAAGAAACATCAATTTTTTTCCTTGTCATTTCACTTGAAAGGCCTGCTTACTGCCACACAATCAAATTGAAACAGCGACGAATAGCATTTCATCTCTCCACATCGATCACCATAAAAGCATAAGAAACTTTTAGCACCGATCAAGCACTAATGTATTAAATGACTGACAAATACGAGAGGGTTTTGAGGTTATAAAACCTTGGCTGCAAGCACCTCACTGCGGCTAATATCGGAAAATTTCATTCAAAAAATAACTCTAATCGAACAACGAAGTTTTTAACCACAGCTTTTTCCGGTTACAATCACTTGTAAGCCATTGCTTTCGTTACTTAAGTTGCCAACCAAACTCTTTATATCAACGTTATGACTTCCAGTAATTCCAAGCCTTATAGCAGACGCCAGCAGGAGCGGCGGGTGAAAGAAAGGCGCGCCGTCGATTACCCGTTCGGCAGTCCGGAATGGCTAGCCTGGGTGCAGCAGGAACATTTTTTATGGCCCAAGCAGGACCGCCGTCGAGGCGACCGGCGGGTTGAAGACCGAAGGAAAAAATCCAACCACGCCAACCAACGAAACGCAAGCCGCCCACTACAACTGCAAAATCTGTTAAGCGAGGAAGAAAAACGCATGATAGCCGAGTTGATGCGGAAAAATCATTCCGATTAAATGAGGGAAGGCGGCGAAATCGGTTGACCATTCACCAGCTTGAAATAATATGCAAAGACCGGTAGTTAAGCTGTCCCAACTTCCTCAAACTCGACGTTCTCGAATATTCCGGTAAGAGGTACGGACAAATCCAAACTTTTGAATTCGCAGAATTCGTCGCGCACCGAATCGTGCAATAACCAATCATTGTCCGGAGTCCGCCGATAAAACTCCAACCGTTTCGTTTTGATATCGACAATGACATATTCTTGCAGCGAGGCCAATAACCGATACGCCGCAAACTTTCCACCCCGGTCGAAGGCTTCGGTCGACTCGGACAGAACCTCGACGATCAAGATGGGATGAGACAAAAACTGCTCGGCCTTATGATCCTCTTCATGACAAGGCACCATCACATCGGGATAAAAAAAAGCATCCGCCCGCTCGACACGCAATTTCATGTCGGCGATATAGGCCTGGCATGGCTTACCCTTCAGGCGTTGTTTAAATGCGGCAAAAACATTGCCGCTTACCACAACATGTTCACGGCGGGCTTCGCCCATCGCGAACACCTCGCCGGCAATATATTCGTATTTTTCCTCCTGCCCTTCTTCGCAAAGCAAATAAGCATCGGTGTCAAAAATCGGTTGTTCGGCCTGTTGCATAAAATTCTCCAGACAAATACCGCCTTATATCGGTCGGTGTATAACACAGCATGGATATAGCGATTTTAGGGGATGCTTACATCAGCATCACAGTTGATCGCAAGGAATGTTGCCGTTTGCATAGGGATCGGGCATTCTTAAATACAACACGCGGTCATCGCCACGGTCACTCGCATTCGGATTATTGTGAATTGCCGTATCGATCTTCGCATCGCCGGGCGCTATACCCGCACCTGGACCGGCTGAAACCAATCGAGCATATTCCAGCTCGTATTTTCCAGTCACTGCATTGTATGGGACCTGTAAAACAATAGGCCGATTCCATGCATCCATTGCCTGTGCGTTTAGCGAATCATTAATGATGGCGTGTACTTTCCCTGATGTATTGGTGGCCGGATCGTAAATCTGGGTTGCAAGACTAGCAAACGAACTATCAATACCGGAATTAGGGATCTGTCCGCTCATCAAATAAGGACCACGCCAACCTACGCCGGTCCTCGGATTATAGTCACGCCATTCCTCATCGGCATCGAACACACCATCGAAATTTATCGTATCGCTATTATGCGTATCTGAATCGTCATCCAATCCGTTATCTCGATTGAACAAATAATGTAGGTTGTATCCTGTCGTAAAGTATCGATCACGCGGATATTCCCCCAACAAATCCCCATAAAACCCCGGCCCCGAAGCTCCACCCATGATGGCCTCCTTCACCGCCAGCATCGTCGCATCGGTCGCCTGGCACATCGCCATACGTCCGGTGCCACCGACATAGGGAATCGCCAAACCGGCCAACGCAATCAAGATCAGCAATACAACCGTCAACTCCATCAAGGTCATGCCTGATTGATTTCTTAAACTCATCATTTATACGTCCTTACGACTTTATTAACATTCCGTAGGATGGGTAGAGCGCAGCGAAACCCATCATTAGATATACTCCCAAATATCCAATTTTTTATCGCTATGATCCACTCCCCAATTCGCCGGATAAAAACCCTGTTTGACAAACTTCATAAAAGAGGAATAAGGCCAATCGACTACCCGCGATACCCAACCATGCTTGACCGGATTGTAATGAATATAATCCACATGACGTTGAAAATCGGTCTCGTCCCGAATCGCATGCTCCCAAAAACGCCGCTGCCAAATTCCGCGCTCCCCTTTTTTCTCCCGACTGTCCGACCTTGCATCAATCGACGGCAATTGCCTCGAAAAATTTGCTTTGATCTGACGCCAACGCATGGAAAAATCGCAATCGCCATCGGGCAACGTCCAGATACAATGCAAATGCTCCGGCAGAATCACGATCGCATCGATGTGGAACGGGTGCCGTCTATTCACCTCGGCAAAAGCCACCCTCAATTCATCGACATGATCGACCAATAGCTTCGAACGCCGATCATACAACGCCACGGTAAAAAAATAACACCCTCCCTCAATTCTCAATCGTCGGTAATTGGTCATACGACCCACCTATATGACATGTATTTACAGAAGTGTAGGATGGGTAGAGCAACGCGAAACCCATCGTTTATCCAGGACATCAACCTGTATCAAACTGATGGGTTTCGGCTATCGCCTCTACCCATCCTACCTTGCTGCCCGACCTTGCATCAATCGACGGCAACTGCCTCGAAAATTCCGCTTTGATCTGGCGCCAACGCATGGAAAAATCGCAATCGCCATCGGGCAACGTCCAGATACAATGCAAATGCTCCGGCAGAATCACGATCGCATCGACGTGGAACGGATGTCGTTTTTTCACCTCGGCAAAAGCCACCCTCAATTCATCGACATGATCGACCAATAGCTTCGAACGCCGATCATACAACGCCACGGTAAAAAAATAACACCCTCCCTCAATTCTCAATCGTCGGTAATTGGTCATACGACCCACCTATATGACATGTATTTACAGAAGTGTAGGATGGGTAGAGCAACGCGAAACCCATCGTTTATCCAGGACATCAACCTGTATCAGACTGATGGGTTTCGGCTATCGCCTCTACCCATCCTACCTTGCTACCCATCCTAGCTTGATAAATTTACCAGTTAATGGATATAAGTTGATCACCAGGAATAATAGGTATTTTTATATCCGGTTTAAGTTTTAATTCACCGCCTAACTCTGGAGCAGTAGTTCCTGTACATTCAAACGATTTCATGCCGTAACAATGGTTTACACCACCGATAACTTTCCATTTTCCTGAATTAGCGACACAATTTGCTTGTGTAAATGTTGCACTGGAAAATGTATCAACACAAGTTGCCGGGTAAGTGGCAACCGTGTCGGCAGCATTGCAGTTCGCGGTATCAGAACTGTAGACACCTATAAGCGCCGAACCTACAGGCAACTTTGATCCAGCATTAAAACCGAATGTTATCAACTTCGATAATCCATCTTCGGTAATCGGTACAGAATTATTGCTAAAGCCACTATTGATTTCCGTAGCTCCGGTTGTGGCATTAATTGCTCTATAAGTCACTTTCAGACAAATGTTCTCAGAATTGAATGACCATATTCCGCCGTTTGTTAGACAAAACGCTTTGGATGTGGGCAATGAGGCTGTGCAATCCGTCCAAGTTCCTGAATTATTGAGGCAATCAGTTTTATTGGTTTCCGGCCCGCTACAACTCCCTCCGCTCCAGTTGGCTGCAGTACAAACTGCTGATTCCTCAATAACTGATGCATCACAAGGAACTGGCACGGCTGGAGAGTAAGAAGCGGAAATATTTGCGGTAATTCCAGCTTCTATGTTTTTTTTCCATTCTTCTTCTAACACAGCGGCTTTTAAATCTTCGTCGAAACCCATTCCTCCGACAATCTGGTTTTTCCCTAAGCTTTTTATAATCAAGTCATTGCCAGTAATTGAATATAGCCATCCAAAATCAAAATCAGAAATATTTTGGGACTCTCTGCCCCAACCATCTGTATAAGTATCGGGATCCGTTACTCCTGATGAAATACGTAAATAAGGACCATTCCATCCAAAACTTAATGTGTCACTCGTTCCGGCGGTATACCCAGTCTGATTAACCCAACTATCCGCAGTTATGGCATTACAGTCCGCCGCCGCTGTTCCTGAGGTAGTTTCATCAATAGTTCTATCAACCGTGCAATAATTTTGGTCCACCAATTCCCTTAAATTTACCGGCAATCGCCCCATATCCGCCACAAACCCCGAGATATCGGGCTGGCCGTTGATGGTACGCTTCGGGTTGCCGATGATGGCGGTGCGGATGCTTTCCAGGCGGTCGCGGGTTTGTTCGTAGCGGGCCGAATAGCCGATATCCACCGTGGAACGGATGGCGATGGTGCCGACGACCGAGATCAGCATCAGCACCACCAGCAATTCCAGCAGGGAAAAACCGTTTTGAATGGATAAACGTGGCTTCATCGATTGAGCAAAAAATTAAAACATTTAAGCAATAAATATACCCATGAAGCAATCCAAGCATAAATGATGGGGTCACAGGATTTTGGCAGGTACGCAAGCTTCGCTTTAGCTCCAGCATTTGTCCTGCCTTATTTCACTCAGAATTTGGCAAACAATAACTTCCCGATGTAGATACCCTATTCTGCATCGTAACCTAGACCGTAACGTTCCTCTCCCGGAGAGGAGAATGTCGAAAAGGGATGGCGAACCGAATGTAATAAAAGGTATCTTTTTGATTATGTTGGGTTACGCTGCGCTAACCCAACCTACAGTCTGGCTTTTATGGCAACCTCCGGAGCGCGAGAACGGCCGCTGGAAAATAATTTACGACCAGTTCCTAGGGAGAACTTGACGGACTCTTTTCGCCGGTTAAATTGGAAAGGAAGGGGTAAGGCGACGGAAATTTCAGCCGGCCTTGATCGGTGTCGCTGACGCCCTGTTTCTACTGCGGGCTGATTACCGGTTATAAAGCCTTGATGGGTTTTACCCGCAGGGTACAAGCTACTTAGGCGCTAGCATTCGACGAGCAACGGCAAAAATGCGGGATATGCCGCAGCTGAAATAGGTTATTTCACACAGTTTTTTATATTTCTGGGCAACCTCAAGCATTGTTCGCTCAACAAAAACAGCGAGTTAACTTGTTGGCACGGTCTCTGCTATATATCAACCGTCTAACAAGTTCGTTCGCCTCAGGGATGAGACACGGCCGGGACCGGCCGTAACGGGAGGAGAGTCACGAACATGGGGGAAGGGCTTCCCCCCCACTGCCGGGCGCTCTGGTACAGCTAAGGGCAGTGACTTCGTTAGGGTCACTTAAACCATTAACTAACGAGAATACGGGGAGAAACCCTACATGAAACATTATAACAAGATGGCCCGCCAAGCGGGTATGACCTTAATTGAATTGACCGTCGTCCTGCTGGTGTTGGTCGGTTTGGCCGGTCTATTGATTCCTTATGTCGGCGGTTTTGTCGGCCGTACTCATGACTCATCCGGCGCCGATAGCTTAGCAGAGGTTGCTAAAGCAATTGCAGGCTATGACGCCAAATATCAAGGATATCCAGGAAACCTAGACAGACTGATCGATTCGACGGGTGCTGCAACAAGTTATTTGATGAATAACGCAATTGTTGCGCCAGTTAACGTTAATGCAACAAACACACAATCTTTATTCAGAGCCGGGATTACCTCGCTCAGAGGCATGTGCGATGATGCCGCGGATGCCGACTGCACTGCATTCAATCCAACATTCAACTATAACGACAGCACAGGCGATTGGGCCATAAACATGATGGGAGCTATTAATGGTGTAGCGCCGGCTGCGACTGATTTTTTATTAACTGTTCATCCTGATGAAGCCGCTGCTACTGCGGCTGCTATTGCTAATCCCGGAATTAACAACGTTGAACACATCTGTGGCATCCAAAATGCTGCCGCTGACACAGATGGTGACGGCACGGTAGATAACATCTATGTCATGTTGGGAGTGGGACCTGAAAGTGACATGATTGGACGCACTATACAGCAAGCGCCGGTTCATTTCGCTCAAGTCGGCGCGATGAATGCGAACAACCGTTACAACCGTTTTGTGGCAATCTTTAGAGTTGACAATGATAATGACGTGGGTCGAAACGGTTCAGCCGACAATGCCACTTTACTATGTACAGCCATGGCTATGTCGGATATCGAGGGCCCTCAAGCATCTTTGCAACGCTTTTATGATCGCGCTGATCAAGAAGGTAGCTAATACCTAGTTAAATAATGTTTTGAACTCGATGACGAATTCCAAAACATAGCAAGTAATTAGCAAGTAGCCCGAACGAAACCATCGCGTAATACGGGAAAGCCGCAAACGTCTTTTCCCGGATTCTGCCAACGTGCCATCCGGGCTACTTGGAGCGACACCTTCCTACTCACCGGACCGCAAACCTCCCCTCGGTTTTTCGTGGTCCGGTTTCGTCTAACAAGGATTTAAGACTACCAACCCAGGGACTTCTTAATTAAGGACGATTTTGGGACCGGACAGGGATGCCGGTTCCCCTTTTATACCGCTGCATTTTCGTCGAGAGTGCAGCGGTATGATTGTTTTCGATGAGCGGACTTTTAACGAAGAATTTGGAAGGGTCGATCCGCCCCAGATCGGCGAATTTTATCGACCTGACGATGGGGTTCCCTGCTTTCCGTCCATCCTGCGAACTCGATGTTTTTTGGCTTTATAGATAAGAATTACAATAAGCAATGAAGCTCCCCAGTTTTGGCAAGCGCGCCGCCCACACCCTGCTGTTCATTACCGAAGTCAAGACTTTCCGCGTCGATGCCGACCGCAAGGGCGTTCTGCTGACCGATCTGGAAACGATCGAACGCGGCTGCGAAGAACCGGCCAGGCTGGCGAAAACACTGCAAAAAATCAGCGATCAAACCGTCCCGTTCGGCCGCAAACTGTGGCTGTTGTTCCTGCGCCTCCCCACCCATCTGGTCAATGTACCGAGCCTGCAAGTGCAAGGAGTCGACGAAAACACATTGACGCAGGCACTGCAATTCGAGCTGGAAGGCATCACCGGACAGTCCTCGCAAGACAGCCGTATCGCCTTTCGCTTCGTCAGGAGCGACGACGACATGAGCGATTATTGGTTGACCCAGATCGATCAATTGGCGCTGGACGATCTACTTAAGGCGGCCAAGCAATGCAAAACCAAGCTGGCCGGCCTGCTCCACCCCGGCGGCCTGCCGCTGGCATTGGCCAAGCCGGAGGCCCCGGAATGGCTCAGACTGGAAGCCTGGCCGAATCAGCTGCATGTGTTGCGGCAAACCGAGGATCATTCGAACCTGCAGGTCTTTTCTTTCGACAACCCGCATTGGCGCTCGGAACTGGAGCAATGGCTGGATGACGCCGGGACCGACACGCCCCGTGAAACCCTGCTGAACAACAAGCTTGAAGTGCTGCCCGACAGCGACGCGCAATTCCGCCTGAACGAGGAACACGACCTGAATGCCTGGCTGGGATTATGGGCGCAGACCTTGATTGCGACCAAACATCCTCCGATTCCGCTCATCACGCCGCCGTCCCGCTACAATCCCGATATCGCCTGGATGGCCGGCACCGGGGGCGGCGCCCTGTTGTTGTGCCTGCTGCATGCCGGTTGGTTCATCCAGCAAAGCCGTCATTACCAGGCCGAAGCCGATGCCTTGAGCCAAACGGACCGCTCCATGCAGGCGTTGCGCAAACAGATCAATCAGAGCCGGGACCAGAAAGCGGCGTTGGAAAAGAAACTGGGAAAACTGACCGGCGATGCCGATCTGATCCCCAACACGCTGGCCACGTTGCAGCACCGTCCCGCTCGATTATTGCGGGAACTGGCCAATGGCCGCGACCAGGAACTGGTGGTGGAAACGATCGAACAGCGCAACAACGACATCGTCGTCACGGGGGTAACCTTGAAGCCGCATCTGGCCAATCAATTGGCGAGCCATTTGCAAGCCAACCTCGCCGACCTGAATTGGCAAGTGCAGGCGCCGACCAAAGTGGCGATGGATTTATTCGAGGATCACGGGCCTTGGTCGTTCGAATTGAGGCTGATCGACGAGGGCATTCCGGGCTTCGGCGAGGACGAGAAGTCATGACGATGACGCCCGAACAACAACGCGAACTGTGGCTGAAGCGGATATTGCCGGGACTGCTGATCTCGGTGATCTATTTCGTCTTCATCAGCGGCATCGTCAGCGACCAGGCGAAAACCGCCGAGGACGCCTACCGCCTGCTGATGCAACGGGGCATTTCCAGCGCCGCCCTGCCGGGACTGGAAAATCAAAAAAACCGCTTGCAGGACGAGCTGTTGAAGCTGAAGCAAAAGGACGAAGCCGTGCAAAACGGACTGTCGGAAAAAGCCGGATTTCTTTATGGGGGCAACGACAGTCATGAGGCGATCGACCGGATCGCGCTGCTGCTGGATCAGCACCGCCTGCGCATCAGCGAGGAATCGGCGAACGAACGAAAACAACTCGCCCATATGCCGCAATCCATCGTGGATGTCCGGCAATGGCTGAGCGACGCATTGAAGATGGACGACCAAATCAGGACTCATCGCATCCGTTTTGTCGGCCGCTACGTGGATGTCTACGCCATGCTGCGGCAGCTGGCCGATGAAAAGATCAAGGCGCTACCGGTATTTTTGACCATGGGCAATCTGCCCGATGACGAACAACACGAAGTGGGACTGAAACAATGGATGCTGGAACTGTGGATTTGAAACACTCGGCTTCGTCCGAAGAACTGCGCACCAACGAAAGAGAAGCGATAGCCGGATGGAATGCGACGATTTTCCGGGACGGCGACGCCAGTCTCGTACACGGCTTCGTCGCCGACATCACCGGCAGCGGCGCCCGCCTTGTCGTCAGCGACGAGGTCGACTGGATCGGGGAAAACGTCAGACTGACCTTGCACGTCGAGGCGGAAAACCGCCGTTTCACCCGCATGGCCGAGGTATGCTGGCTGAAACAATACGGCCAGAACGTACATTTCGGCGTGCAATATGTCGATCATGTCGGTTTCGACCCGGAAAGCCATCAGTTGAACATCGAGGATGTCAAGGTTTGTCCGACCTGCGCCCTGAAACTGCCCGGCAATATCGCCTTACGACAAAAAGCACTCCCTTTTTTGTTACAGGACGATGTCACTCATGTCGCCTGCAGCGGTCCGGCCAATTCGCAAACGGTCAAATTACTGGAACGTTTCCTGAAAACGGAAATCAAGCTGTGGCGGGCGCCCACGAACTTACTGGAAATTAAGTTAAAGCAAGTTTACGGCAGCAACCCGGGACAAATCCAGGCCCTGCCCAACGCCGTCGCCGGAGAAAACAATCAGGCCGCCGCCGTCAACCTGGGCGACGACCTGCTCTATGCGGCCTATATGCGCCAGGCTTCCGACATTCATATCGACCCCAACTTCGACGGCGCGACCATCCGCTTCAGAACCGACGGCCAACTGGAGGTCTACAACAAGATCAACAGCCATGTCTACACCGAATTGGTCAGCCGGCTAAAGGTCATGGCCAGCCTCGATATCGCGGAAAAACGTTCGCCGCAGGACGGCCGTTTTTCCCATCGATTCGTCGCCGGCGAACGCCGCATCGACGTCCGGGTCGCGACGCTCCCGACCAAGTACGGCGAGCGGGTCACGATGCGGCTGCTGGCCGTGCAAACCGATTCGCTGACGTTGGACAAACTGGGCTTCACATTCAGGCATCAAGAGTTGATCGAGACCTTCCTGCGTCGAATACAGGGCATGATGATCATGACCGGGCCGACCGGAAGCGGCAAGACCACGACCCTGTATGCCGCGATCCGGATGCTGATGGCCGAGCGCAACGTCAACATCATAACGATCGAGGACCCGATCGAATACGAAATCGCCGGCGTGGCGCAATGCGAGGTCGACGCAAATGATAAGGTCAGTTTCGGCAAGGCGCTGCGCAGTATTCTGCGGCACGACCCGGACGTCATCATGGTCGGCGAGATCCGCGACAAGGAGACCGCCGACATCGCCATCAAGGCGGCGCTGACCGGCCATATGGTCTTGGGAACGTTGCATACCAATTCCGCCGCCGCGACCGTGACCCGCCTGCTGGATATGGGCGTCGAACCCTACCTGGTGGCAGCGGCCCTGAGGCTCGCCATCGCGCAGCGATTGTTGCGCCGTCTGTGCAAGCATTGCCGCATCGCGCGCCCCCTGACGGAGCTGGAGGCGATCACGATCGGCCGTCCCGAGCTGGTCCAGAAGAAAATTTACGATCCCTGCGGGTGCATTTATTGCGGCGGCAAAGGCTATGCCGGCCGCATCGGCTTGTATGAGATGCTCGAATTGAAAGAGGACTGGGCGCGTTCGGTGGCCGACGGCGAAGGCGAGGCGCAACTGGTGACCAAAATGCGCGATGCCGGCATCAAGAGTTTGCTCGACGATGCGATCGACAAACTGTTACACGGCGAAACGTCGATCGGCGAGGTGATACAAATTGCTTCGTCGTGGTGATTTATGGACTAAACAACCACCCGCTCAAGCGGGTGGGTTCCAATAACGGACTGAAAGTCCGGATACGCGTCGACTAAACGACGCGTCTTAGTCGGGCTCCATCTTGAAATTATCGTTTGGATTAGGTTCAAAGTGATGCTCCAAATATTGCTTTATCATCTCATCAGTCATTTGCCCCACTGTGGCGCAAAAATAACCGCGGGCTCAAAAATGTCGACCCCAATATCGCTTTTTCAAGTGCGGGAACTCTTCGAACAGATAGCTCGAAGTTCGTCCCTTGATTCGCCTCATGATTTCGCTTGGGGCCATAGTCGGCGGCGCACTCACCAAAATGTGCACATGATCTTTGCTCACGACACCTTTGATAATCCGTATCTCAAAGGCTTCGCATGTCTGCCGCACCAAGTCTCTCACTCGTTCGGCTATTTCATCCTTCAGCACTTTATAACGATACTTCGTAACCCAAACAAAATGATACTCAATTTGGTAAACCGTATGGCTGCCGTATCTATAGTCCATCGCCACCTCCTTGGGCAAATTATCGCAGCTAAAGCTGACCGGCTAAAGCCGGTGGTTTAAACCTTATGATGGATAATTAAAACCACGGAATGATGAACCGCGCTGCCACAAAGGCACAAAGTTTCCAAGACAAACATTTCTCGGCGGCTCTATTGTGAGACAACAAAAAGCAACAATGAACGAAAACCGGATAACAGAACAGATCATCGGCTCGGCGATCGACGTTCATAAAACACTGGGGCCCGGCCTGCTCGAATCCATCTATGAAGAGTGCCTAGCCATTGAACTCGGCGAGAAATATCTGAATTTTCAACGCCAACTGTCATTACCGATTCAATATAAGAATCATACGCTCAAGGATAACTTCAAGATCGATATGGTGGTGGAAAATAAAATCGTGATCGAGCTGAAAGCGGTGGAAAGACTGATGCCGGTCCATGACGCCCAGTTACTCACCCGTCTCAGGCTGACCGGATGCAAGGTCGGCTTGTTAATTAACTTCAGCGTCCCTCTGTTACACAAAGGAATCAAACGCCTAGTGAATGATTATTAATTGCGAAGCAGGTGCAATCGTAAAACTCTGTGTCTCTTAATCTCTGTCGATATCATTTTTTAACCATGCCTGTTTTCAGTTATTCGGCCCGCGACCGCAGCGGCGTACAACGGAACGACTCGATCGAAAGCCCGTCTCGCGAGGCGGCCATCGCCAACTTGCGGAGCCAGGGCCTGCTTCCGCTCAAGATCGCCGAGGTCAAGAACAAACAAGAAAGTTCCGCCTCCTTCAGCTGGAATCCGCTGGATTACCGGTCCATTCGTCCGGATGACATCGAGCACGAATTCCATCAGATGGCTGTGATGCTGCGCAGCGGCATCAGTCTGCTCGATGCGTTGAACATGACCGCCCGTCATTGTCGCATCGGCGCCCGCGGCACCTGGGTGGATCTTGCCAAGCGGATTCAGCAGGGCAGTTCGTTTACCGATGCCTTGTCGCAGCACAAGATTTTCAGCAATTTCACGATCCAGCTGGTTCGGGTTGGGGAACAGACGGGCCATCTGAACATCGTCATGGACCAGGCCGCAGAGGAAATGAAAGCCAGCCGCAAGCTGAAAAAACAAATCGTCTCGGCATTGCGCTATCCCGCCTTCACTCTGTTGTTCGCGATCGGCCTGGTCGTCTTCATGTTGACCAACATCATTCCCGAAATCAAAAAACTACTGCAAATCATGGGCAAACCGATGCCGCCGATTACGCAAGCATTGATTGATCTGTCGGACTGGTTTCTGGCCAACGGCATCTTTGTGGGGGTCTTTATTGGCTCCACCCTATTTACTCTTATTGCGTTATATCATGTCCCCAGAACCCGCTGGTGGATGGACCGCATCGCCTTGAAGCTGCCAATATTTGGCTATGTATTCAAACTTTCCGGCACCGTGCTGTTCGCTCGCGCGATGGGGCTACTACTGCGCAGCGGCGTGGTGATCGTCGAAGCACTGGAAACAATGGAAAAGTTGCACGGCAATCGTTTTATGGCCAGCAAGGTCCATATTGCACGCAACCGGGTCATGCAGGGCTCGTCGTTAACCGAGCCCTTGGAAACCGATAGCGGCTATATGCCTTTGCTGCTGCAAATGGTCCGGGTCGGTGAAAGTTCTGGAACTCTGGATGAGATTTTAATCGAAATGACCGACTATCATGACGAGCTATTGCAACAGGCGATAGCTAAATTGACCGGGATGATCGCACCGCTGATGACTATTTTCGTCGGAGGCATCGTCGGCTTCGTATATGCCGCGTTTCTGGTCGCGATGTTTTCCGCTGCCGGGGGGAGTCCTTCATGATGCGCAGCCTACTTATATTATTATTGCCAAGCCTTGCGCTGCCGGTTGTTGCCGATCATTCGACAACGCGAAATTCCATTTACAGCAAGCACTCGCAGATGACGGTGGAAAAGATTAACCAGACCACCGAAATGCAGCGCGACCCGACCGTCATCGTGGATAAGCTTAAAGACGCTTTCAAAAGTACTTCAGGCAGGCCTGCCCCCAAAACCGAACAGGCGCCGTCGCTGACGCCGGATAGCGGCGCCATTAAAGATCCCACGCAAATGACCGGGAGCTTTAGCGAAGCATTAAAACGCTTATCGGCCCGGCGCGGCGGCAGCGGCGACACCGAATTTAAATTGCCCGAAATCACACTGGCGGCAAAAACCTTCAGCGAGGACGGCAAAAACTCCTCGGCATTATTGAGCATTAACAAAAAACTCTATTTTGTTAAACCCGGCGGTAACTTTTCTTTTATGCAGGATAACGCAATCTATGAAATAGCGGTGGAAAGCATCGACATGCATACCGTACGCATCCGGATTTTTCCTCTGAATGAAACGTTGATTCTACGCTAAATAGGTATTTCAGGAATATTTATGAACCGCTTTTTCAAAAGCAGCATTTGTGGCGCGTTTATCGCCGTGACTTTAATGACCCCGGCTACCGCCTGGCCGGCCGCAAAAAACAATCCCCCTATTATCGAACGCATCGAGTTCCATGACATACCAATGGCGGAAGCCTTGCGACTTTTATCCGACCAATACCGGTTGAATGTGATTACCTCGAAAAAAGCCGCCGACGTCAGGGTGACGATGTTTCTGAACAAGGTCACCCCTGAAGATGTGTTGGAAACCCTGGCCAAGACCTATAATCTCTGGTATCGCAAGGACGCCAATTCGAATATTTACCGCATGTACACGGCGGAGGAATTTCGCCTCGGCAACGTCGAGGCTAACCGCGAACATGTCAAGGTCTTCACCGCCCGTTATCAGAACGTGCTGTCGATCGCCTATGCCGTTCAAAACCTGTATCCGGAACGGGTGCAGATGGCATTAGGTCAGGAGCAGGATGAAATCTATCAGGATCTGCAAAACCGTTTCCGCCGTTTCGATCTGCTCGCCAACCGAAGCACTATCGATACCGGCACCAACAACGGCGGCGGCAACAATAATTTGAATAACAACAGCAACTTTAACAACCAAAACAACAATAACCAAAACAACAATAACCGGAACAATCGCGGCAACCGTTCCGGCCGCGGCAACTTTCAAGCGAATAACCGAGGCAATGTTCTTTCGCTGCTCAGCAACGAGGAATTGCAAAAAAACCTACAGGACGTCATTTCCGGCAATATTCAGGCAAGTACCGGCCAAATTAGTCAACATATCCAGGAAGACGCGCCGATCTTCCTGACCTTGCTGAAAAACCAAAACAATATTCTGGTACGAACGCGCGATCCGATGGCGATCAGAGAAATCGAAAAATTGATCGGTAACTTGGACAAGCCGCCGATTACGGTTTTACTGGAAGTAAAAATTCTAAGCGTTGCCTTGAACGATGACTATAGCTCCACGTTCGAGTTTTCTATCGGTGACGACAATATCAACATCACCGAAAGTAGCGATCCTAATTTCACGTCAATAGCAAATAATGCCACCGATCTTGTACGGGGTGCATTGGGGGATCCATCGATTGTAGCGGGTTATCTCTCGAAAAATCTTACGGCTCGTCTCAAATTATTAGAGGATGAAGGTCGCATCACCGAACTGGCAACCCCGGTGGTATCGACCGCCAATCAGGAAGTAAGCCGGATTACGTTGGCCGAAGAACGGCCCATCACCGTCGATTTCAACGTTTCCACCAGCAATACGACCGCAACGGGATCCGGTACAGTCGTCAATCAAATACGTAATGACCCCGTGGTGGAACGCCAGCAGATCGGTACGACTTTGATCATGACGCCGAGCATCAGTAAAGACAACAGCGTCAACCTGAACCTGCTGATTGACCAATCGGCGATCAGTCCAGTTCAATCCGAAATTCCCGTCGATACGGGGTCCGGAACCATACAAAATGTACCGGTCGATGTCGTTTCGCGCAAAAGCTTTGCCGGCAATATCGTCATTCAAAACAACATGCCGGTGGCGATCGGCGGCCTGATCACCGAAAGGGCCAGTGACGCCGAGAAAAAAGTGCCGGTACTCGGAGATATCCCAGTGCTTGGCATGCTATTTACCGACGAACTGAGGGAACGCAAACGCGAGGAACTAATCATCATCATCCAGCCGCATATCATGAGCAATGGCGAAAAGGATTTTAAATTCAGTAAGGATTTTCTGGACCGCAACAGTGTGCATCCCTATACCAAGAACCAAGACAATCTCGATATTTATTCCAACGACGGCGGGGTACACAAAGACTACAAGCTGGAACAGCCTTATAAGGAATATCGTTTTCAGGACAAACAGGACAGTCATCGCTGGAACAGTCCGGAACAGGAACGGAAAAAACAACGAAAAGCTGACAAACGAAAAAATGCCGCACAGCAAACCTATATCGAGCTGACAAAATACGCCTCCAAGGCTGTCAGATTACCCGCCCACGAACGGGAACAAGTATCCGGTATCCGCCCCACGGAATTGGCGCGGAAAAACGATGTCGACTTGTTAAAAATAAACAACGGTAGCCTGCGTGCCGTTCCGGTTGCCAGTTGGAAAAAAGGCGGCGTGCATGTTACGGCATTGGAAGTACATAACATTTCCTCTTCGCCGGTTAAGGTCGATCACCGCAAACTGAACGGCCGCTGGTTGGCTTCGACGATCGAGGACACCACACTGGCACCGGACAGGCAATTCGGCGATTCGACCTATTTGTATCTGGTTTCCGCACAACCTTTTTGGGACATCATCGACAAGGCTGGTCAATAATGCAAAACAAGGTTTTATTTTCCGTCGGTTGTTTGCTTCTTGCCGTGCAAGGAATTGGATTCGCCAACAATCGAGCGTTTAACTCAGACAACCTCAATATTGAGTTTTTTGATCCCGGTGCAGAAACGGCCGACGAGGGCCCTGCCCTACATATGGTGATTTACCGGGAAGAAGATCAAGCAGCTATGGAAAACCCTAACGATAGCCTAGCGGATGAGATCACTGAACAAGATGTTCTGATGGAGTTTTATATTAACAGCGGCTATCGCCAGGATGAATTAGATTGGAATATTGCTTCTCCGATTGGAACTCCCAATATTCTCTCGGAATTAAGCTGGGATGACCTTGAAATCGTAACATTCGGTCTGGGTGCAACGATGTATTTACCAGCCAATATAGTCTTGGATGGAAAATTTACCTATGGCCGCATTTTTAATGGCGATAATCAGGATTCAGACTATTGGGGTGACAATAGAACCCAGGAATTCTCCCGTTCCAATAACAATGCCGACGAAGGAGACACAATTGATGCTTCCATTGGTTTAGGTTACCGATTCAATATGATTCCATCCTCACGCCGTTTCAAAAAACCAGTCCTGAGTTTCACTCCCATGTTGGGATTCTCCTATCACGAGCAGAATCTGAAAATAAGAAACGGCAAACAAACTATTCCGTTAAAGTACAATTTTGGCGGGCTGAACAGCAGTTATGATGCTACTTGGTATGGTCCTTGGGCTGGTTTCGATAGTGAATTAAGCATCGTGGACCGAGTCAGCTTTACTACCTCCTTTCAATATCATTACGCCTTTTACGAAGGCACGGCCAACTGGAATTTGAGAGAGGAATTTGCTCATCCGGAAAGTTTTAGTCATGAAGCCAAAGGCGCAGGTTTAGATCTATCGTGGGGCAGTTTAATTCGGCTCAATGATAACCTGCATTTAACCTTGTCGGTTGATTACAAAAACTGGAAAGCCGATAACAAAGGATTTGATACCACTTATTTTTCGGATGGAAGAATTCTGGAAACAAAACTTAATGAAGTGAACTGGGAATCACTAGGCGCCAACTTAGGAATGCAATTTAGCTTTTAATTAGAAAAGCGAGATAGAATCACCAGAATGCATGTTCTAGCTCTGCAAGGACTTTAAGGAATCTATCGGCTCTGAAGAAAATAACATGTCATAATTCATCATCATGCAAAAACGAAGGACAACCGATGCTCTGGTTAAAAGCATTACATTTAATTTTCATGGTGACCTGGTTCGCCGGCCTGTTCTATCTGCCCCGCCTGTTCGTATATCATGCGATGAGCGAGGACGCGATCAGCCAGGAACGCTTCAAGGTTATGGAACGCAAGCTTTATTTCGGCATCATGACGCCCGGCATGATTATCACGCTGATTTTCGGCGTCTGGATGCTGCTCGATTACGCCTGGGCCCTATACGGTAGCAGCGGCTGGCTGCACGCCAAATTGACGCTATTGCTACTGTTGGTCGTTTACCATCTTTTCTGCGGCAAATGGCTGTTGGATTTCAAACACGACCGCAACCGCAATTCCCATGTTTTCTTCCGCTGGATCAACGAAATCCCGGTGCTGTTTTTGTTTGCGATCGTCATTCTGGCGACGGTGAAACCATTCTGATATGAACGGCTCGGCATTGATCAGTTGCGAGGAATTACGGCAAAATCCGCACTCGGATAAACAAGTCATCCTCGACGCAACTTTCTTCCTGCCCAGACAACAGCGCAACGCCAAAGAAGAATATCGCCAATCCCATATTCCCGACGCGCTGTTTTTCGATATCGACGAAATTGCCGACCCAAATGCTCCGTTGCCTCATACCCTGCCCAACGCCGAGCGGTTCGCGGAGGCCGCGGGAAAGATGGGCATCGCCGACGATACGCCGGTCATTGTCTACGACAATAATCATTTTTTCGCCGCGGCCCGTGCCTGGTGGATGTTTCGAGTTTTCGGCCATGACCATGTCAAGGTATTGGACGGCGGTCTGGCCCGCTGGGGGCAGCTGGCCTATTCGGAAGAATCGATGCTCCCTTCGCCCAGGCCGCAACGATGCTTCGGTGCCCGTTATCGCTCCGAACTGGTCTGCGATATATCAACGATGAAGCAGATTCAACAAGATTCCGGCCGGCAAATAATCGATGCCCGTTCGCCCGAAAGTTTTCAAGGACGACGTTCCCTCAGCGAACCCGGTTTACAGCCCGGCCATATACCTGGCAGTATCAACATCCCCTATTCCGGCCTGACCGACTCCGAACAACGCCTGCTGCCGCCCGCTGATCTGCGCGAATTGTTTAGCGCCGCCGGAGCCGATTTGACCGAACCCATCGTCACGACTTGCGGTTCGGGCGTGTCCGCCTGCGTGCTGGCGCTGGCCCTGTATCGACTGGGAATAGAGATTGTGCCGGTCTATGACGGCTCCTGGGCCGAATGGGGACGACACCCCGACACGCCGAAACAAACACTTTGAATGCAAGCCGCGGCTTTATTTCTCGTTTCAGTCTGCTTCATAGCGGGCTGCAGCAAAATCGATAGCCGTATCACACTAGAAAATCCATTCGCATACCCAGGCTCCTCGGTCGCCGATGGCAGGCTGGGATCTTTCGGCCAAAACGATACCGGCGACTGCTTCTTTCTGGCCGCCTTACTCGCGCTGGGGCAGGACGCGGACGGTCGAAAATTGTTGTATTCGACTATCCGCCCAGCCGCAAGCGGCGATGGCTGGTCGGTCGTGTTTCCCAACTTTCCCGCCCAAACGATCCCCGTCGACAGGCAGGAACTTGAAAACTATCGCCTGCGCAATTCGGACGGCGACGGTTTCTCTCCTCCCGCCCTGGGCGATCCCGATGTCGCGATTTTGGAAATCGGCGCCGACAAATTCTGGAAACAACAAATCAAAACGGAAGGCTTATGGGACGATGTGCCGATGAATGCGCTATTCCTGTTTTCACGCGGCGAACAATGGTTGCTCCTGAACCGCGACCGGGCAAAAGGGGCAACCATTGCCGACATCGACAAATACAGGCGATTCGCCGGCAATGCTGTCCACGAAATCCCCATCGCCACCCAGGAACAGGCAAATATTGCGTTACGGCGAATCCTTGCCGACGATACCGACGGCATCAGCATGGTGCTAATCGACTACAGCGACTACCATGCCGCCGCGATCGTCGCGATCGATTTTGCCGACGGCAGCTATCTGACCCTGGACACCGACCGAAACAGCCTCGAAAAGCACGACCTGGACGATCTCGCAAAAGGCTTGGCCAGTGCGCGTTACGCGCTCAACTATGCTGAATTTTGGGCGGCAAAGAAGCCTTTCGATCGTATGCTTCACCAGCCGCTCAGCCATAAGCGAAAACGGATCCCTAACTCGCTACTGAAGCCAACGGAAGTCAACCAAATATCGCCGTCGCCGCCGATGAAAAACAATGCCGGGACGCCTTTAACTCCATAATGCCCGGCTATCTCGCCATCGGTATCGTTGACGACCGGCCATTGCAGGCCATGTTGACGCAGATAGCTTGTAACCGCACCGTCATCGCCCGACCTGACCGCGACAGTGATGCCGGGATAATCGCGTAACACTTCATCCATCGAGCCTTTCATCATATTGCAGATGCCGCACCATTCGGCCCAGAAATAAATGACGGCCGGTCCTTTTTCGATAGCCGCCATGGCCTCGCGACCGCCCAGGGTTTTCTGCAATATAGCCGGAGGCTGACCGGTCGCCAATCCGCGATTAAGAAAAAATTGGCCGCCGAAGATCAAAACGGCAACGGCCAGATAAAACAATATTTTCTTGACCATCACAATCCGAGCATCAAGCTTTGACCGTGCTGTTTCAACCAACCTCTTCGTTGCCGGTAATCGGGAAGATGATCCGCCACCAGTTCCCAAAAATCGCGCGAGTGGTTGCGGTGGCGGATATGGCAAAGTTCATGCACGACCACATATTCCATGACGCTCGGCGGTGCGATGATCAACAGCCAATTGAGGTTGATGTCGTTGTTCACGCCACAACTGCCCCAGCGGCTCTTCTGGGTCTTGATGCGCAACGAACGGGGTGTGAGCCGATGCTTATCGGCATGCAGCTTGATATAGCGGTGGCCTTCGGCCCTCGCTTGCTCCTTCATCCATTTGATCAAGGCGACGCGGATCAACTCGCTATGCCCCGCTACCGTCGAATCAGGACTATGGGCGATAAAACCGTTTTCCTCGGCAAACTCGATCTTAATACGGCGCAATGCGCTCGGCTTGATGATCAGCGGAAAATAATCGCCTTTGAACGGAATCTTGGCGCCATCGCCATAACTGGCCGGCGCCAGTTTGGCGATGCCTTGACGATGGCGCTGCATTTTTTCGACGGCGGCACTGATCCAGTCCCGTTGCGCGTAAACAAAATCATGGATTTTACGCTCCGCGACCTGTGGCGGCGCGACCACCTCTATCTTGGCGCCGGTTACGACGATGCGGGTTTTCTTGGCGCGCTGACTGCGGCGAATTTGATAATCGAATGGCAAGGGTTTGGCGGAAAGGCCACGAAAAATGTGTTTCAAAACGATTGTTCCAGCATGCGTTGTTTCAGTTGAGACCACAAATCCAGACGGTCGGAATTACCCACTAGGCGATCGTGGCCGCGTTTTTTCGCCAGCCACAAGCCGATACCGTTAAAACTGTAGACCGGCAGCAGGTCCGTCCTTCGATCGGCCGTTTCTATGCTCGGAATCAAATTATCCAGCACCATCGGCACGGCGCGCGGGGCGGCAAAATAAGTCAACACCATGTGCGCTTGATTGAGCCGGATCGCCTTGACGTAGGTCAGGCGCATTTTGTCTTCCGGCACGCCCAATTCCTTCAAGGTGAAATATTTGGCGATGCTATAGTCCTCGCAATCGCCGGCCCCCCGTGCCAAAAATTCCACCGGTGTCGCCCAATAATCCAATTTACCCCATAAATCGCTGTCGTCGACGAAGCGAAGCCGGCGATTGAAAAAATCGTTTACGATGCGCAACTTTTCCGGTTCCGGCAATTCTTTCGCCGTCTGCATCAACTTTTGCCACTCTTGCACGCGTTCGGCCGCCGGCTGTCCGTATTTTTGCCGCAAACTCTCCAACAGCGCCTGGCTGACTTCCAACGTCGCCGACACAACCAAGGCCCATAGCAGGCCGAACAGAAAGAGGCTCGGTCTGTGTTTGAGGTTAGCGGCTGGCACCGGTAATTCCCATTCCCTTCAGGATGACACAATCCTCTTCGGCCGCGACGTCTTCGGCAAACAGCGTAATATTCAGCAGCTCGCTGACTTCCGCCAGCGTTTTGACGAATGCCTGTTTTTTCGGGTCCTCATCGATATGCTGCCCGATCTCGCGGGCCAAACGGATATAGTCCGGTTTCAGTGCCTTGCACAATGAAACGGACATGGACTGGGGGTCGAGGCGTTTGATAATCACTTTGGCCCCCAATTCATGCACGAACTCTATGAATGCGCGATAAACGTCCTCCTCCTTGGCGACGGCATAGGCAGTCAGACTGAACACCAGTTTGCCGGCTTCCTGGGGCCTGCTTTTCAACCGCTTGCCCAACCAGGCACGAAACTCGGCACTTTTTACCGTGCGCGTCGACAGATTGACGGCCAACGCGTGCCGGCATTGCCGTTGCAAGAGAAAACTCAATACTTGATCGGTCACCTGGGTTTCCAGCGTGACGATCTTGGCGAATTTTTCGGCGATGGAAATAAAGGTCGCCATCGCGATCGGCTCGCCCTCGCCATCATAGGCACGGGTAAAGGCCTCTTCCATCAACAGGCAATCGTCATGAAAACTGGTGATACGACTGACGAATTCCAGCTCATAGCGTTTCAAATCGATGCATTCGAACACCAGTTCTTTCCAGGCGGCAATATCGCGGGCCGGTTTTTGACTGGTTCTGATGAAATAGCCGTTACTGCCGATGATTCTGGCTTGTTCATAGGCTTCGTAGGCAGACTCCAATAGGGTATCCGCGGTCGTCACGGCGCAATACGGCGCCACACCGATATGGGCCACATCGTTTTTTTGATAGCGTCGGCCGAAACGGGCGAATTCCGTGCTTAATTGTTCGGCGCATTGTCGAGCTTGGTTGATATCGCCACTTCTAAGCAACATGACGAATTCGGCTCCGTAAAAACGATAACAATTGGCGACTCCTTTGGGTAATTGACGGCAACAATTTTCCAGCAACTCGGCAAAGTCCTGGATATACCGATCGACTTTTTCATAGCCTTGTTCGTTGACAAAGCGGGTCAAGCTATCCAGTTTGACTATATAAATGTACGCCTCTGAATCTTCCATGAACAAATGTCGCAAATCGTTTTCGAAGACCTCCTTTTTATGCAAACCGGTCAAGTCGTCGCGCAGCATTTGATCGCCCATGTCTTTCAGTTTCAGCTGCAACTTATCGATGATGGCAGCCACCTTTTGCGACATGCTGTTCATCGCCTGAGTCAGGTTTCTGACCTCGGTGGTCCAGGGAATGTTATCGATCGTGCTGAAATGGCCATCGGCAATCGTCACGGCCAGTTGCTCGAGTTGCTTTAAAGATCGCAAGGCCATGCGTAAGGCAAGAAGCAACAAAATCAGCGCCGCCGCGAAAACCGCAGCCGAATAATAAAAGGCGCTTTTTACTTGTTCATAGAGTTTGTGATAGGCATAACCGGGATTGACCGTCACCGATACGGTCCCCGTCACCTGCCAACCGGTGCTGATCTCGCTCTGCGCCTCGGCCAGTTTCATCGGCAACCATTCGATAAACCACTCCGGCACGCCTTTTATCTGCTGGTCATCGCGCAACTCGACCAATTCCTTGCCATCCACATTGACCAAGCGGATTTCCCGGTAATAGCCCCGGTCGAATATGGCCTGGATCATCGTTTCGATGACGGGGTCTTGTTCGTCCCTTAGATAAGGACTCAACGATAAGCCCAACGATGTGGCGGTATCCTGGGCATGAATGGAAGCCTCGCCTTCCAAATAGGTCTTTATATTTCTGACGCTCAACACAAAATTGATGCTGAATATCAGCAAAAACAACAAGGAAATAAGGATGACCAGTTGTTTCGATAAAGACATAATAACCGCCGGGAAGTTATTGATTAATCATATGGCTGGCCAGTTGCGCCAAGGCCTGGCGTAAACCGTCGCGCAAGCTCGGGTCCATCTCGACCTCGGCAAGCGCCTTGTTCATGCATAGCATCCACTGATCGCGTTCCGCCGGGCCGATGGCGAAAGGAAAGTGCCGCCGTCGCAACATCGGATGGCCGAATTCCTCGATAAACAGATTCGGCCCACCCAACCAACCGGACAAAAACTTAAAGAGCTTGTCCTTTGCCACCGCCAGGCTTTTTGCGTGCATTTTTCTTATGCCTTCGGCTTCCGGCAGGGTATCCATATAAAAATAAAAGCGGTCCACTATACTTAAGACCGCTTTTTCGCCCCCTATCAGTTCATAAGGCGTGATTGTGTGTTCAGACATGTGTAAATTAATCGATTGTTCGATGTCGATGCGTCATTTTAACCCAGCTTTGTCAATGTAGTGCCATAAGTCTTCAAGCCATTGATTAATATGCATTAAAAATCATGCCACTTTTCTTGCCTGTAGTGCCATAAAATTATTTTTTCATTATTTATCAATATATTACAGATTTCAATGCTAAGACTGGGTCAACTGTATATACTCCAGCGTTCAGCAAAGATGATACGGATGCTGCGAGGGTAATGACCGCGCTAAAAACGGTGAACTAGATACGATTGAGAGAAGGAGGGATGATTCTTGGCACTCTATGCAATCCGATCGATTCATGACATTCGGCAAAAAAAATACGCAATTGACGATACAACCGGAAGCGGGCGAAACAACCATACTTTAACCGTCTTTGCCAATGCCCCCTATGAGAGAGGTTATGGTGACGGCAAAATCCTAAATATTAGGATCGGCGATAGTCGCTGTTCGGGAGTGCAAACAAGCACTCCCGTTGTGTCGACGACACGGATTATTTCTTCAACAATTCGGTCAACTCCTCGCGACCGATAACTTCTCGCTCCTGCAATAAATCCGCCAACTGGTCCAAGATCTTGCGCTGTCTGGTCAGAATATCGCGCGCCCTCTTCTGCGCTTCGTCGATAAGTGCTTTGATCTCGCTGTCGACCAATCGTGCCGTTTCCTCGCTGTAATTGCGCTGCTCGGTTTCCTCGGTGGGAAGGAACTGCAGCTGCTGGCGTTTGCCATAAGTCAGGGGCCCCAGCTTCTTGCTCATACCCAAATAACAAACCATGTTACGGGCGATTTCGCTGGCCTTTTCCAGGTCGTTCTGGGCGCCGGTGGAGATGCTGCCGAGAACCAGCTCCTCGGACATGCGCCCACCTAGCAGTATCGCCAACTGGTCTTTCAATTCATCCTCGGTGGACAGGAATTTTTCCTCCACCGGTAGCTGCAGGGTAAAGCCCAGGGCCGACACGCCCCGCGGAATAATGGAAATCTTATGTACCGGCTGGCCTGTCGGCACCTGCTCCGCAACTAGGGCGTGGCCCGCTTCGTGATAGGCCACCCGACGTTTCTCGTCGGGGCTCAAAGCGCGGTTTTTCTTTTCCGGCCCGGTCAGAACCCTATCGATGGCGGCTTCGAAATTAGCCATCGTCACTTTGTCCTGCTCGTGACGCGTGGCGATGATCGCCGCTTCATTGGCGATGTTGGCAAGATCCGCCCCGACTAGGCCTGGCGTGCGCCTGGCGATCACGGCGAAATCGATGTCTTCGGCCAGGGTCAAGTGCTTGCAATGCAGTTTCAGGATTTCAACCCGATCCAGCATATCGGGCTTGTCGACAACGATTTGCCTATCGAAGCGCCCCGCCCGCAACAATGCCTTATCCAGCACCTCCGGCCGGTTGGTCGCGGCCATCACGACGACGCCGGAGGACGGATCGAAACCGTCCATTTCGGTCAGCAATTGGTTCAAGGTTTGCTCCCTTTCGTCATGGCCTCCCATCACCACCGGACCGCCCCGGGAACGTCCGATGGCATCGAGCTCATCGATGAAGATGATGCAAGGCGCTTTCTGTCTGGCCTGTTCGAACAATTCCCGTACCCGCGCGGCACCGACGCCAACGAACAACTCGATAAACTCGGAACCGCTGATATTGAAAAACGGTACCCCCGCTTCGCCAGACACGGCCCGTGCCAGCAACGTCTTTCCGGTTCCGGGCGATCCGACCAGCAAAACCCCCTTGGGCATGCGGCCACCCAGTTTCTGGATTTTTTCCGGGGTGCGAAGAAAATCGATCGTTTCCTTCAATTCCTGCTTGGCATCGTCGGCGCCGGCGACATCATCGAACGTTATCTTCGAACCGGTTTCTGGATGAATGCGGATTTTATTGCCGATATTTAAAAATTCGCGACCGGGGCCGCCGGCCGCGGTACGGCGAAAGAACCAGGACCAGATGAACACCAAAATAACCATGGGGATAACCCAATTGAACAGGATGTTACCCAGCCAGCTTTCGCTGCTTCTTACCAGATATTCGACATCATGGCTTTCCATCAGCTCGGCCAGTTCCTCGTTCCATAACGGGAACGTGGTAAATTCTTCGCCGTTCTTCATATTACCGATCATATATTTCTCGGTAACGACCACCCTTTCGACTTGGTTTTCCTTAACCGCCTTCAGAAATTGGTTGTAGGGAATTTCCTCCCGGCTTAACTGCTCCGCATTGTTGAATATCGACAACAGCATGATGACGGCCAAGGCAATAGCCAACCACCGCCATTTTCCACGGGCATTCTGCTTCTTATCCGAAGGTTGATTGATGTCGTATTCGGTTTCCTTGGACGAAAGCTTGTCGTCCACAAATGACAACAATTTTTTCAGCAATTGATAAAGATTGCCAAGGAAAGCCTTTATATAGCTCAGGAAATCGTCTTGTTTCGAATTATCCATTACCCAATGCCTCGTTATAAAATTTTTTTTAACAATATACCTTTATCTCATCGACATGCAAGACAAATACGACATCGGCTTTAGGGGGCAATAATTTGCCCTTAAACCAGCGAACGCGAAAGCGCTATTTATTTGATTTAACATCTAAAAACTGGCCGATTATTCGATAATAACTCGGACTGAGGGAAATGGAATTGTGATCGCTATCGGGCAAAACGTGAACCTCGCGTTGCCGTTCAGGGAATCCGGCAATCAGATTGTCCGTACTCCACGATTCTATAATCCGGTCATTCTCCGCCGCCAGAATTAAAACCGGAATTTTGATTTTTGTTGCCCGGGCCAACGAATCGTAGCTGTCGGTTAAAATCCATGAAACCGGGAAAAAAGGGAATTTTTTCTGCGCGACATTCTCGATGCTGTCGAAAGGCGTAACCAACACCAGTCTGCTGATATTTCGTTGCGCGGCAAGATAAGTCGCCACACCACTGCCTAAACTTCGGCCGATGACGGCTATTTCCGTATGCAGCGGCTTGAGCCGGTCATAAATACTGAGCGCATCGCTATAGAAAGCGGCTTCGGAAGGTTCTCCGTTACTTCCGCCATAGCCCCGATAATTGATCAAATAAACGGTTTTTTCGGGCAAGACTTCTGTAAAACGGGGCGCATTGAAGCCCACCGCTTCCGCGTTGCCGCCGAAATAAAGCACCGCTCTGCCATGCCCGGGATTGACGACGAACAACTTGATATTAGTGCCGTCTTCTACGCGAATGTCTTTCTCAAGCAGGCCTGGATGAGCAATATACGGAGTTGGATGATAGAGGAAAAAATCCTGGAAAAAGTACAAAAAACCGCCAAAGGCTATGTAGTTAAGGGCTATCAAGCCAATGAAGGTTTTATAGGCTTTCACGATGAGACAGGTTGTTTAATTACTGGCACCGCCCCGTTTGTTTAAACCGGCACATAGCTGACAGCACATTGTCATCACAATCGTTGGCGTTTCGACGACTGTCCGCAAACAATCCGCCGAAACGAAGAGAACTTTACATCTGCGATTGCAGATAATTTTGTAAACCGACTTTATCGATCAATTCCAGTTGTGTCTCTAGCCAATCGATATGCTCTTCCTCGCTCTCCAGGATAGCGGCAAAAATTTCCCGGGAAATATAATCCTTAGCCTCTTCGCAATAGGCGATGGCCTCTTTTAACAAGGGCACCGCCTGTTGTTCCAATTTCAGGTCGCACTGCAGCATTTCCTGAGGATTTTCGCCAATCAGCAACTTACCCAGGCTTTGCAGGTTCGGCAATCCCTCCAAAAACAAGATGCGTTCGATCAAGCGATCGGCGTGTTTCATTTCATCGATCGATTCATGATATTCCTTGTCGTTGAGCTGATCGAATCCCCAATTTTTATACATTCTGGCATGCAAAAAATATTGGTTGATGGCCGTCAACTCATTCTCCAGGGCCTTGTTCAAATAGTCTATGACTTTAGTGTCGCCTTTCACGCCGTTCTCCCGTGTGTCTTTGAAATTAAGCCGCTAACTCGTTCGTTGCTTCATTAAGCTTATGCTCCTTATTATGATTAAGCAACTCACGAATGTCCTTATTACATTTTCCACAATCACCGCCCACACCGAAACATTCAAACAACTGACGCCGTGTACATAAACCCTCGTTAATCGCTAATTCCAACTGACTGTCGGTTACCGCTTTACAGATACAAACATACATAGCTAACCCTCATCAATTTTTTGCTAATGATAACAATTATTATTTAGATGTAAAGCAATAATTTTTCAATACGGTATTTTAAGTTCTAACCGCTTAGCGCCTTTACGACATCTTGCATAATTTACGCGATCTGTTTCAGCTAGCTCCTATAAGAACAGCCTTATTCCACCTAGTCTTCTTGGGGGCAACATTTATCTGGATAAGGCCTCTGATTTCGCAACTCCTTACACCCTGGCACAACCCTTGCTCAAAAACTTTATTAACAAGTGCATTGAATTCAATACGCACCAAAATGTCACATAATTGCGTGGTAATCGCACCAACTAAACAACCACCCGCTCAAGCGGGTGGGTTCCAATAACGGACTGAAAGTCCGGATACGCGTCGACTAAACGACGCGTCTTAGTCGGGCTCCATCTTGAAATTATCGTTTGGATTAGGTTCAAAGTGATGCTCCAAATATTGCTTTATCATCTCATCAGTCATTTGCCCCACTGTGGCGCAAAAATAACCGCGGGCTCAAAAATGTCGACCCCAATATCGCTTTTTCAAGTGCGGGAACTCTTCGAACAGATAGCTCGAAGTTCGTCCCTTGATTCGCCTCATGATTTCGCTTGGGGCCATAGTCGGCGGCGCACTCACCAAAATGTGCACATGATCTTTGCTCACGACACCTTTGATAATCCGTATCTCAAAGGCTTCGCATGTCTGCCGCACCAAGTCTCTCACTCGTTCGGCTATTTCATCCTTCAGCACTTTATAACGATACTTCGTAACCCAAACAAAATGATACTCAATTTGGTAAACCGTATGGCTGCCGTATCTATAGTCCATCGCCACCTCCTTGGGCAAATTATCGCAGCTAAAGCTGACCGGCTAAAGCCGGTGGTTTAAACCTTATGATGGATAATTAACCCACTATGCCCTTGCATTGGCGGAATTAACGGGAGCAGCTCTATGACAAGCTATTGGCAGGAAACCATGGAACAGGCAGTCACTGTACGTCGCCAGTTACATGCCGATCCCGAACCTAGCTGGGAGGAAACGCGAACCGCCGAAAAGATACGCCAGATATTGACGGCAATGGACATCGCTTGGCGTCCCTGTGCCGATACCGGCACCGTGGCCTGGTTGAACCGATCCGGAACCAAAGCGCCGCATATCGCGCTGCGCGGCGACATCGACGCGCTTTCCATCCACGAGCAGTCCGGCAAGGATTGGTGCTCGCGCCAGACGGGATACATGCATGCCTGCGGCCACGATGGTCATACCGCCACACTCCTCGCTACCGCGCGCTGGCTCAAACATCATGAACAACGACTGCCCGGTCCCGTCACCTTGCTGTTTCAACCGGCCGAGGAAGGCGGTCACGGCGCCAAGCGCATGATAGAGGAAAGCGCCTTGGAAGGCGTCGACGAAATCTATGGTTGGCACAATTGGCCGGCGCTGCCGTTCGGCAAACTGGTCTGCCCCGATGAGCTGGTCATGTGCGGAAACGGCACCTTCGTCATTACATTGACAGGCGTAGGCGGTCATGCCAGTCAGCCGGAACTGTGCCGTGATCCGGTGCTGGCGGCCGCCGCAGTCGTCATGGCTCTGCAACAGATCGTCGCCCGCCGTCTTGCGCCGCAACAAGCCGTCGTGGTCAGCGTCACATCGATAGAAGCGCCCAGTCAACCTACCGTCATTCCGCAACGGGCCGTGTTGCTTGGTAGCATACGCGTGCCCAACCGTACCAGCCGCGACCGGGCCAACCAACTGATTCGCGAAATCAGCCGGCAAACCGCGCAAAGCTACGGCGTCGACTGCGAGGTAGAAATTCTGCCGCGCTATGACGCCACCATCAATCATCCGACACAGGCCGCCCGCGTTCGCAATCTTTGGCAAGAGGAATTCGGCACCGATGGTTTGGACCGGCAAATCCCTCTTCCCATCATGGCCTCGGAGGACTTTCATTATTACTTGCAGGAAATTCCCGGAGCCTTTGCCTTAATCGGCTCCGACGACGGCCAGGATCACGCCTACCCCTGCCACAGCCCCCACTACGATTTCAACGATCGTTTAATACCCTACGTCACGCGCCTGTTCGCGCGCCTGGTGGGCGCACCCGTGCCCCCTTCAACCAAAGGAGATCAATATGAGCATATTCGATGAGCGAGAATCCGAGATCCGAGCCTATTGCCGGCTCTATCCGGTGGTATTCGACAAAGCCAGCAATGCCCGGCAAACCGACGAGGACGGCAACGAATACATCGATTTCTTCGCCGGCGCCGGCGTGCTCAATTTCGGCCATAACAACGAGCGCATGAAGCTAGCGGTCATCGATTATATCCAAAACAACGGCGTCACCCATAGCCTCGACCTGCACACCACCGCCAAGCGCCGTTTCATGGAACGATTCGTTCAAGTCATACTGGAACCGCGCGGCATGCCTCACAAACTGCAATTCATGGGGCCCACCGGCACCAACGCGGTCGAGGCCGCGCTAAAACTTGCCCGCCGCGCCACCGGCCGGCGCGAGATCGTCGCCTTCAGCCACGGTTTTCACGGCATGACGCTCGGCGCGCTCAGTTGCACCGCCAATCAGCATTTTCGCGCCGCGGCCGGCGTGCCGTTGGAGCATGTGCGCCATTTTCCGTTCGGCTGCGAGAAAATGTGCCCGGGTTGCCAATTAGGCTGCGGCATGGCCAGTATCGAGCAGTTGCGCGCCTATTATCTCGACAGTTCCAGCGGTATCACGCCACCGGCGGCATTCCTGGTGGAAACGATACAAGCCGAAGGCGGGGTCAAGGTCGCCAGTAAAACCTGGCTGCAAGCTCTGGAAAAACTGGCGCGGGAGCTCGATTCATTGGTGATCGTCGACGAAATCCAAGTCGGCTGCGGCCGCACCGGGTCGTTTTTCAGTTTCGACGATCTCGGTATCGACCCGGACATCATCTGCCTAGCCAAGGGAATCGGCGGCATGGGCACGCCAATGGCGATGAACCTGGTCAAACCGGAAATCGACCAACACTGGTCGCCGGGCGAACACACCGGGACTTTCCGCGGCCAGGATTTGTCCTTCGTCGCCGGCGCCGAGGCATTGGCTTATTTCGAGGACGACAGTCTAATGCAGGAAGTCCGCAGCAAAAGCCGAATCATGAACGAAGCCATGACCGCCCTGGAAAAACGCCATACAGCAGTCGAGATCAGCGGCAAGGGAATGATCATCGGGCTCGATGTCGGCGACGGCAACCGGGCCAAGGCCATCGTCGAAGAATGCTTCCGGTCCGGGCTGCTGATCGCCAGCTGCGGCACCGGCGGACGAGTCGTCAAATTGATTCCTCCGTTGACGATTCCCGAAGACGACCTGAAAGACGGCTTGGACATTTTGCTAAGCGCAACCGATAAAGTAATGGAGGCCGCATGAAACAACGTGACGACATGACCTTTCCTTTCGAGGAATATCAGCGCCGTTTGACCGAACTGCGCCAGCGCATAGAACAACGGCATCTGGATGCGGTGGTCATCAGCGATCCGGAAAACATCATGTATTTGACCGATTACCAAACCACCGGCTATTCCTTTTTCCAGGCGCTGGTCATCCCGTTGGACGACGAACCCTTCATGATTACGCGGGCGATGGAGGAATCCAATATCATCGCCCGCACCTGGGTCGAACGCACCCGCCCCTATCCCGATACCGGCGACGCGATACAAATGCTGGTCGATGCCTTGAAGGAATTCGGTCTGGCCGACAAACGCATCGGCTATGAACGCAACAGTTACTTCTTCCCCGCCTATCAACAGGACCGTGTGCATACGACGCTGACCGAAGGCAAACTGCTGGATTGTTTCGGCATCGTCGAACAAGGCCGTATCCGCAAGTCCGCGGTCGAAATCGAACTGATGCGCAGGGCCGCTGCGGCGACCGAGGCCGGCATGCGGGCCGGCATCGACGCCTGCGAGGTCGGCGCCAGCGAAAACGACATCGGCGCCGCGATCAGCGCCGGCATGTTCCGAGCCGGCGGAGAACCGCCTTCGGTCATGCCCTACGTCACCTCCGGCCCGCGAACGATGATCGGCCACGCCACCTGGGAAGGCCGCTGCATTCAGGCCGGCGAACATGTATTCCTGGAAGTCGGCGGTTGTTATCGCCGCTACCATACCGCAATGATGCGTACCGTGGTTTTAGGTAAATTATCCGACTCGATGTACAAAGCCCAGGAGCGGATGAAGCAGGCGCTGGATGCGGTTCATGAATTTGTTCAGCCGGGCATGACCGTCTCTGACGTGGACAACCTGGTTCGCAACATCATTTCCCATAACGATGTCGGCGCACAGCTGATTACTCGCTCCGGTTATTCGATCGGCATCGCTTTCCCGCCGAGTTGGGACGAAGGCTATATCGTGAGTCTGAAACAAGGTGACTCGACCGTGTTGGAACCCGGCATGACCTTCCATATCATCCCTTGGATGTGGGGCGTGGACGGCGACAAAACTTGCGGGATCTCGGATACCATTCATATCACCGAAGACGGTTGTGAATCATTCTTCACGCTGGAGCGAGATTTTGTCGTGAAGCCGGCCAAGGCCAATAAAAAGTCACTTAGCGTAGAAAAGACCCCGCCTCAGCAAACTTCTAACAAGAAAGTCGTCGAAGAGGCCGTCACTAGTACATAACAAAAGGAGGTTACCATGCTGATCGCAACCAATCCCTACACCGGTGAAAAAATAGCCGAATACCCCAGCCTGAACGAAACCCAATTGCATGAACGCATCGCTTTGGCTTACCAGGCCTTTCCCGCTTGGCGCGCGACAACTTACTCGGAAAGAGCCGAGGTGTTACGCGCCGTGGCCACCGTACTTCGAGAACATAAAAGCCGATTGGCCGACCTGATGGCCGATGAAATGGGCAAACCGGTCAAGGAAGGCGGCCCCGAGGTGGAAAAAGCGGCCTTGTGCGCCGACCACTACGCCGAACACGCGGCAGACTACCTGGCCAACGAGGTATTGGCTTCCGACGCCTCGCTCAGTTATGTATGTTATCAACCGCTCGGCACCATCCTCGGCATACTGCCCTGGAACGCACCGCTGTGGCTGGCGTTCCGTTTCCTAGCCCCGGCGTTGATGGCAGGCAATACCTGTGTCTTGAAACACGACCCCCATGTCCCCGGATGCGCCGCCGCGATCGTCGAAGCCTTTGCCATGGCCGGCGCACCGCACAATATCGCGGTCAATCTGCCGGTGACCACGCCATCGGTTGCAGCGGCGATACGAGACCCCCACATCGCCGCCGTCTCTTTCACCGGTTCCAGTGCCGGTGGCAGTAAAGTCGCCGCGCTAGCCGCCGCGGAACTGAAACCCTCGGTTTTGGAACTGGGCGGGTCCGACCCCTGTATCGTACTGGCAGACGCGGACCTGGAACGCGCCGCCGATGTTGTGACATTGTCGCGCATCATCAACGCGGGCCAGTCCTGTATCGCGGCCAAACGAGTCATCGTCGAACAAAGCATCCACGATGACTTCGTCCAGCTCCTGAAAACTCGCCTGGAAAAACTGAAGTTAGGCGACCCGCGTTCATTCGATAGCGACATCGGCCCGCTGGCCCGCGACGATCTTAGACGGAATTTACACCGTCAAGTCAGCGAAACGATCGCGGTCGGGGCCCAATGCCTGCTTGGCGGCGAAATCCCGGCGACTCCCGGTTTTTTTTACCCGGCGACGCTGTTGACTGGCGTAACGCCAGAAATGGCCGCATTCCGCGAGGAAACCTTCGGCCCGGTCATGACCGTCATAGCCGCCGACGATTTCGGGGCGGCAATAGGCCTGGCCAATGACACCGATTACGGCCTCGGCGCCAGCATATGGACGGAGAACGACGAATTGGCGCAACGCGCGGCTAAACTGCTGAATGCCGGGCAAGTCGCCGTCAACGGTATCGTCAAAACCGACCCGCGCCTGCCCAGCGGCGGCATCAAACGTTCCGGCTATGGCCGTGAGCTGGGGCCTCATGGCATCAAAGAGTTTGTCAATGCCAAGCAAGTTTGGATCAAATAAAATCCTTCCGCAAAGCGACGACGAAACCCAATATCTGTAAAAATGGGATAAATGTTAATGATATGATTCGACCTTGAGCCAACATTGAAAATTCGACTTCAATTATCCTTTTGCATGTTGACAGAGTCCGTATTTCAAAATGCTCATTCACCATCGTCAAGATAACTTCGGTCGCCCCTACCCGCTTATGTCCGGTTATAATACGCATTATCGAATCCGTGACACGCGACTGCCTTCAAGGCTGACTGCGTCCAGCCCAAAAGGCCATCGTTTCATGACAAGCATGTTGAGTATCAAACCGGAATCGACGTCTTCCCTAACCTCGAAACGTTAAAAACAGTATGTAGGAGCGACTGCAACATGACCGCCGAATTCTTGATTTACCTTGTAGTGCAGATTGTCGGAACCGGAGCCGCATTCTATCTCGCCTATCGATCCTTCCAAAAACGCCGCATTCAGTTAGGCGCCGAACCGACCCTGCCTCAATACTTCATTCGCAGAAGCACCTACTGGATAGGCATCGCATCGTACTGCACATCAATGGCGATCCTGTATTTATTACTGACCTGGCAGTGGCTCCCACTGGAACCGTTGGTCACGCTGATCGTGAAAAACCTGCGTTCGCAAGAATTGGTAAACCTGCTGAACGGTTTGGACGGCAGCACGATTATCCCGTTGATTGCCGCCGGCCTGTTTCTTTTTCTTATCTCGTGGGAAATCAAACTCAATCCCATCCTTATCCTGCGGGACAGCATTCATGATGCGTTTGCCATACCGACCAAAGCGGTCGAGGTTTACAATGCTTTGATAGCATCGAGACTCTCAGCGGTCGACGACGATTTGAAAAAACGCATTGCCGACCGCCTCCTCGTGGCGAGTATCGACCCCGGCGATTTCGATAAATCCAGTAATACCGTCGAATATAAATGGGCGCATAACTGTCTTCTTTTCGACCAAATCCAAAATTACGCCAACCAAAACTCGTTTCGTCGTTTGTTTAATGAGCCGTCTCTGAAATGGGGAACGATCTGTATCTCTTACAATGAAATGTCCGAGAAAATCGCGGTCTGGAAGGAAGCGGAGCCTCATTACACCAAGACGGTAAAATTGATTAAGGAACTCGATCAGCTCACCGGCCTGCTCTGCCGGCTGCTCGCCTGCCTAGTGGTATTCGGCAGCGCCAGCGAAGACGACATCTGGCGGACGGTGAAACAACTTGGCGGCAATGTTCACGAAGCCCGCCTGAAACACACCTATAAATACGTCATGCTGTTCACGGCCGCGGCCACCATCGGCGTCATGCTGGGTCGGGAAATTTCGGTTTTTCTACACAATACGTTTCTTTATCCCAACCAACCGTTAGAACATTTCGATGACACCACGCTACGCTGGATCGCCTATGTCATTCCGATGTATGTCCTACCGATCACACTGGTTTTTATCTCGCGAACCCTGACCTTCCGGCGGCAAAAAGAACAGTCCGACCGCTATTACGGTTTTTACATGACTATGATGATTCTAGGGTTCATCGTCAGTACGACGGCATCGGTCCTGGTTCTTGAGTTAACCTTGTACCATCGTGAAGATTTCAATTTTCTGGAAAGCTTCATTCAACATATGCGCTGGGGCATTCTACCCGCTTTAGTGTGTGGTTTCGTGGCCTATCGAATGGATACGCCCGCCAGTGAGTCGGAAACTCTACCCGAAATTATACTGGGTGCCGTGTTGCGTTTTATCGGCTGGGGTTTCGTCGCTGTTGTCATCATGCTTTATACGACCGACGATTTGACCCTGGATGAACCGAATCTGCGCTTTACCCTGGTGGGCACGGCCTTTTTCGTCATCGGCCTGATAGGCGCTTCCGCTCGCTTCAAAACAGCCAGGCCGGAGGATTAACGAATTGGGGAGAGTTTAGGGGGCCTACCTGAATATTTCGACGGCGCTTGCTTTTCGATACAAGAATACGCGTTATCGTCTTAACCCTCCATCGTATATTCACCCGCATCTATTATTCCTTCGAGAATACCGAACAATTGCCGAGGCGTCACCAAACTCCCTCGGCCTGTTTCGCGCGGCATCACTTCCAATACCACGTCATTCTGTTCCAACCGCGTCAATGTCCTTTCCATGAAGAACTCCAACGATTCGGCCACGGGAATCATGACTTCCCAGTCGCCTACGGCCGCTTCCTCGGCATAACGTTTATAGGCGAAAAGCGGCTGGATTTCCCGGCCGTCCCGCCCGTAGGTCATCCAATAGGCGCCTCCTTCCTTGAGCCCCCACACTTCTTCGGTCTCATAAACCCGGGAAATGAAATATTCCAGTAATTGTGCATCCGTCATAGCCGGAATTGCAGCATATTCGTCTTCGTAAGGTTCGTAACGCATCGTAAAACCATTTACCTTTAACAAGATATATCCTAACAGCAATATCTGAACCAACAAACCGCCGCCTTTTTAATCAATGAGATAACCGACTTTTGCAAAAATTTATCGGCTTAACCCGAACGCGGCATAGTACAATAATGTACGGTTGTGTGATACCTGACAAAATCTAACATGCGTTGCCCTGCCGTCTAAAATCATGGCGATAAAAATCATTTCCGGTGGACAAACCGGCGTCGACCGGGCTGCGTTGGACGCAGCCTTGTCCGCCAATGTTCCCTGCGGCGGTAGCTGTCCGGCCGGCAGGATGGCCGAGGATGGCAATATCCCATACCATTATCCTGTAGTCGAACTGGCCGGCGCCGACTATGACCGAAGAACCGAACAAAACGTCATCGACAGCCATGCGAGCCTGATCATTTATTTTTCGCATCTATTCGGCGGAACGCTCAAAACGCTCGAGTATTGCCAACAACACCGCAAGCCTTATTTGTTGCTCGACGGCGATTCGGTCAACAGTTCACAGGCCGCGCAACGCATAACGGATTTTGTCCAGCGCCACTCGGTTGCCTGCTTGAATGTGGCGGGCCCCAGAGCTAACGATGCAGAAAATGCCTATGAATTCACGCTGCAAGCGGTAAAAAAATTTTTAGCAACCCGATAGTTGCAGTTATCCCTTTGTTCGGTATCATGGTTTTATTTTTTTTTACGAGTTTTACCAAACGCTGATAATGAATCCATCCAACCGGGAAGAAGAGCAAGAAGTGATTTGCGATTGCAGCGGCACGACCGCAGCGAAAATCAAGCAATTGATTGACCAGGGCGTCGACAATTTGGAGCGGATTTCGAGAATCACCGGCGCCTGCTCCGGCTGCGGATCGTGCGACAGCACGGTGATGGAATTATTGGAAGAACACGCCAAATCAGATTGCGGCACTCATTAAAAAATCCGCTACAATTCAAGATCCGCCGCAGAACTTACAGATTGCCGGCAATTATTCCTCAGCGTAACCCGCTTGCGTGTAAAAAAACGGAGCCCGAAGGCTCCGTTTCCTTTTTATTCTTCCGAAGCAACACTGATTTTCTTCGGCTTGACCGCTTCCCGTTTGGGGATGACAATTTCCAGCACGCCGTTTTTGGACTTGGCGCTGATGCCTTCTGGGTCAGCGGTATCCGGCAGGCTGAAACGGCGGTAGAAGGAACCGTAGGAACGCTCGATGCGTTTATAGCCTTTCTCCTCGGTCTTGGACTCGCTTTCCTTCTCGCCTTTGATCGTCAACACGCCATCTTCCATGCTGACATCGATTTCTTCCGGCTTGACGCCAGGAATATCGGCATGCAGCACGAAACGATCGGATTCTTCCTTGATATCGACGGCCGGCGCCCATTGCGCAGTGGCGATAGAGCCGCCTTCGGCATCGCCTTCATGCATGCGCTCCAGCTCGCGTTGTAGTTGATTCAACAGGTTCCAGGGTTCATAACGGACTAAAGCCATAGTTTCCTCCCATCCTTAATAGGACATTGAGTGTTATTAAATAAGGGCACGGCACATAGCCGCACCCCTGTAACCAAAGGAAAGCTTTCTTTACCCGTATATATGGTAGCGTTTTTTTAAATTTCAACCCACCCAAACGCGCGCGTTTCTGAACATGCGCATCCAGGCGCCGTCCTCGCGCCAGTCGTTCGGATGCCAGGAATTCTGCAGCGCCCTGAAACAGCGCTCCGGATGCGGCATCATGATCGTAAAACGACCGTCGGTCGTCGTCAGGCCGGTGATACCAAGCGGCGAACCGTTCGGATTGGCCGGAAAATCGGTTGCCACGTTGCCGTAGTTATCGACATAACTGAGCGCCACCTGCGCCTCTTCCGGACTGCCGGAAAATTCGGCGCGCCCTTCTCCGTGCGCAACCACGACCGGCAGCATCGATCCTGTCATACCGGCGAAGAAGATCGACGGCGATTCCTGCACCTTGACCATCGCGACGCGCGCCTCGAACTGCTCGGAATCGTTGCGCTTGAAGGCCGGCCAGTGCTCGGCGCCGGGGATGATTTCCTTAATGCCGGACATCATCTGGCAACCGTTGCAAACGCCCAGGCCGAAGGTATCGGGACGCTTGAAGAAGGCCGCGAACTGCTCGCGCGCCCTATCGTTGAACAGAATCGACTTGGCCCAACCGCCGCCCGCGCCCAACACGTCGCCGTAGGAAAAGCCGCCGCAGGCCACTAAGCCTTTGAAATACTGCAAGTTCACGCGACCATGGATGATGTCGCTCATGTGCACGTCGATGGCCTTGAAACCGGCGCGGTCGAAGGCCGCCGCCATTTCGACATGGCCGTTGACGCCCTGCTCGCGCAGGATCGCGACTTTGGGCCGTTCGGCGTTGCTGAATGCGGCCGCGACATCGTCATTGACGTCGAAGCTCAATTGTGCCGACAGGCCCGGGTCGTTGTCGTCGGCGATACGCTCGAACTGTTGTCTGGCGCAGTCCGGATTGTCGCGCAAGGCCTGCATCCGGTAGCTCAGTTCCGACCAGCATTGCTGCAGTTCGGCGCGATTGTTGCTGTAAAGCAGCTGGCCGTTATGGCTGATCTTCAGCGTCTGATTATCGGTCACCCGGCCGATCTCGAACGTGCAATGGCCCAGTCCGGACAACAACAGCGCATTCAGAACCTGTTCGCGGTCTTCCTTGGCGACCTGAATCACCGCGCCAAGTTCCTCGTTGAACAAGGCCGCCAGCGCGTCGTCGCCCAGCAAATTCAGATCGAGATCGACGCCCTTGCGGCCGGCGAACAGCATTTCCGTGACGGTGGCAAGCAAGCCGCCGTCGGAACGGTCATGGTAGGCCAACAGTTTGTCCTGCACGTTCAGGGTTTGAATCGCGGTGAAAAAGGCTTTCAACAGGGCCGGGTTGACGTCCGGCGCTTCGTTGCCCAATTGCTTGTAGACTTGGGCCAAGACCGAACCGCCCAGACGGTTCTTTTTCTCGCCAAGGTCGATCAACAGCAATACGCTGTCCCGGTCTTGCAGTTGCGGCGTCAACGTGCGGCTGACATCGGCCACCGGCGCGAAGGCCGTGATAATCAACGACAACGGTGACGTCATCGTCTTCTCGCCGTCCTCGTCTTGCCAGACCGTCTTCATCGACAGTGAGTCCTTGCCGACCGGAATCGAGATACCCAATTCCGGGCACAGTTCCAGGCCGACTGTCTTGACGGTGTCGAACAGGGCCGCATCCTCGCCTTTGCTGCCGGCTGCCGCCATCCAGTTGGCCGAAAGCTTGACCTGGCCCAGTCCGTCGATGCGGGTCGCGGCCAGGTTGGTCAAGGCCTCGGCGATCGCCATGCGGCCCGAGGCCGGCGCATCGATCAAGGCCAGCGGCGTGCGCTCGCCCATCGCCATCGCCTCGCCGGTCACGGCATGGAAACCGGAGGCGGTCACTGCGACATCGGCCACCGGCACCTGCCACGGACCGACCATTTGGTCGCGCACCACCAGACCGGTCACGGATCGGTCGCCGATATGGATCAAAAAACTCTTGTCGGCCACGGCCGGAAACGCCAAGACCCGTTTGACCGCCTCGTCCAGCGTCACA
The DNA here is from genome assembly GCF_000733935.1 of Methylomarinum vadi. Lineage (NCBI taxonomy): Bacteria > Pseudomonadati > Pseudomonadota > Gammaproteobacteria > Methylococcales > Methylococcaceae > Methylomarinum > Methylomarinum vadi. The sequence goes on along the minus strand of NZ_JPON01000001.1, from coordinate 4,120,297 downwards.
TCCGTCAGATCCAACGCCGACAAGACCTTGTCTTCGTGAGTCACGTCCCGGTGCATTTTCGGCGGCTTGCCGAACAACACCGACATCGGCAGGTCGACCGGCTTTCCGCCCAGCCACTTGTCGCTCAGGGTCAGATGCTCTTCGTCGATGGCTTCGCCGATCACCGCATACAGACAGTGTTCGCGCTCGCAGAAGACCTTGAATTGGTCCAGCGATTCGGGCTTGATCGCGACGACATAGCGCTCCTGCGCTTCGTTACACCAGATCTGCATCGGCGACATGCCTTTGTCGGCGTTTTGCACGTCGCGCAGCTCGAAGCGCCCGCCTCGGTCGCAGTCGTGGATGATTTCCGGCACCGCATTGGACAAACCGCCGGCACCGATATCGTGGATCGAGATGATCGGCGTCTGATCGCCCAGGGAATTGCAATGATTGATCACTTCCTGGCAACGCCGCTCCATTTCGGGATTTTCCCGCTGCACCGAGGCGAAATCCAGTTCCTCAGCGCTTTCGCCGGAAGTTTGCGACGAGGCCGCACCGCCACCGAGGCCTATCAGCATGGCCGGCCCACCGAGGATGATGATCAGCGCCCCGGCCGGTATCGGTTGTTTATCGACCAGCATCGGCCGGATATTGCCCATGCCGCCGGCAATCATGATCGGCTTGTGATAGCCGCGATAGACATTGGCCTCGCCGGTTTCCGAGGGTTGTTCGAAAGTACGGAAATAACCGGCGATATTCGGACGGCCGAATTCGTTGTTGAACGCGGCGCCGCCGATCGGGCCTTCGAGCATGATGTCCAAGGCGGAAGCGATGCGACCCGGCTTGCCGAAATCTTCTTCCCAGGGTTGTTGGTAACCGGGAACTTTGAGATGCGACACGCTGAAACCGGTCAAACCGGCCTTGGTCGCAGAACCCCGTCCGGTCGCGCCCTCGTCGCGGATCTCGCCGCCGGAACCGGTCGCCGCGCCCGGATGCGGGGAAATCGCGGTCGGATGGTTGTGGGTTTCGACCTTCATCAAGATATGCGCATCTTCCACGACATAACCGTATTCGTGGGTGTTGGCGTCGCGGATTAAAACCTTGGTTTTCGCGCCTTCGACCACCGAGGCGTTATCGCTGTAGGCGGACAGGATGCCTATCGGACTTTTTTCGGCGGTATTGCGGATCATCTTGAATAACGACTGCGCCTGCTCGACGCCGTCGATGGTCCAGTCGGCGTTGAAAATCTTGTGGCGGCAATGTTCTGAGTTGGCCTGGGCGAACATCATCAGCTCGACGTCGGTCGGGTTCCGGCCTAGTTCGGTGAAGCTGTCGGTCAGATAATCGATTTCGTCGTCGGACAAGGCCAGGCCCAACTCGCCGTTCGCAGCGACCAGGGCCTCCTTGCCCTGCTCGATGATCGCAACGGTTTGCAAAGGTTTGGGTTCGTGTTCCTCGAACAAATCCAGTCCCGACGCATCCTCGACCACCGTTTGAATCATGCGGTCGTGAATCAAATCGTGTAGGTGCGCTTTGCTTTCGCCCGCTAATGGATTTTTAGCGGCGACACGGTATTCGATGCCGCGTTCGATGCGCCTAACCTTGTCCAAGCCGCAACGTTCGGCGATCTCGCTGGCCTTGCTCGACCAAGGCGAAATGGTGCCCGGTCGCGGTATTACCAGGAAAGTCTCACCCTGCACCTCCTTCGTTGGGGCTGCGTAACCGTAATCCAACAAGCGTTGCAGAATATGCCGCTCTTGCACCGTTAATTCGGTTGCGGCATCGATAAAATGCACATAACGGGCCGAGACGGTTTCGATGCTTCGATCGATGGCCTGCAAATCGACCAACAATTTGTTGAGGCGGAAATGTGAAAGAGCGAAAGTTCCGGGAAATGTGATCATGAGTCTGGTATGAATGAAAGGAAATTCTGAAAAGTCCGAAGACTATTTTTTTTTCTTTGCGTCTTCGGCAAGATCTTCGTTGATCGTATCGCGCAACAGGGTCAGCAGTTTCATGGCCGCCCCCTGCGAGCGGGGCTGATCATTTTTATCCAGTACAATCACCTCGGTCATGAGTGCATTTTTTTTTGCCATTCGGATATGAAATTCCTTTTCCTGAGTAGGATCGTCCCCGAAAAAAAACACCAACTCATCCCAAAGGGCCCCGTCTTCAACCTTACGGGCTTTCGGATCGTACTGGACGTCGTAACTATACTGATCTTCATTACGGCTGAGGATTTCTATCGAATGATGACTGAGCGCCTTGCCGACATAACGCCAGGCGATCGCGATAGGCTGCTCGATACGTAAACGGGTCGCGCCACCGTCGTAATCGACCAGTTCGACCGGAATGAATGTTGGGGCGGCGGCAGGGGTGGAAGGGATGGCGGCATTGGGTATGCCGGTCGGCTGCCGATCAATGGGTTCGGCCAGCAAAGCCTTATCGCTAACGGCATTATCCTTTAGATCAGGGGGTATCTGCAGCGGCGCAATCTCGGTGGAATACTGATAGTCCTTTTCCTTATCGGGAAAATAACTCTTAATCGCCGAACAGCCGCCGAGCACCGACCCAACCGCGACCGCCAGAATCCCAATTCTACCCATCATTAACTTAAATGGCCCCAGCCTGGCGCATCGCATCGCGCACCGCGTCGTAACAGTCTTCCGTCAGCCAGGTCAACGGCAAGCGGATGCCTTTGGCCATCAGCCCCATTTCGGCGACGGCCCACTTAACCGGAATCGGGTTGGATTGGATGAAAAGCGTCTTATGCAGCGCGGCCAATTTTTTGTCGATGGCCTCGGCGATCTCGCGGTCGCCATTGATGGCCGCACTAATCATTTCATGCACCAATTTGGGAGCGACATTGCCGGTCACCGTGATACTGCCGTTACCGCCGAGCAGGCAGAATTCGCGGCTGGTGGCGTCATCGCCGGTGTACAGGGCAAAGTCATCGCCGGTCAATTCGCGAATTTGCTTGACCCGCTGCAAATCACCAGTGGCTTCCTTGACGCCGACGATGTTGCCGATACGGGCCAATCGGCCGATCGTTTCCGGTAGCATGTCACAAGCGGTGCGGCCCGGCACGTTGTAGAGAATCTGAGGAATGTCGACCGCTTCGGCGACCGCCTTAAAATGCAGATACAAACCTTCCTGGGTCGGCTTATTGTAATAAGGCGTCACCAGCAGACAGGCGTCGGCGCCCACTTCCTTCGCTCTTGCCGTCAATTCGATCGCTTCCGTCGTGGAATTGGCGCCGGTCCCGGCGATCACCGGAATTCTACCGGCGACGAAATCCACCACCGCTTTGATGACATCGCAGTGCTCTTCTTCGTCCAGAGTTGCAGACTCCCCTGTAGTGCCCACTGCGACCAGTGAATCAGTGCCTTGCTCTATATGGAACTCAACCAACTTTTTTAAGCTATCCTTGTCCACGGCCCCATCTTCTTTCATCGGTGTTACTAAAGCAACGATGCTACCTTGAATCATGCAAATCTCTCATCCACAATTAACATTAAAATCTTGCCATTATACCAAGCAAACCATAAAAACCCAGTCGCTTCGTTGAATTGTCGGCCACGGCATGCCCCTCTCTCCATTCGAATAATAATTCTATTGAAAACTACATAATTATCATATAATGAGCGGTTATCTTCGTATCAGGCGAAGTCACTTCTTTATTTTGCAGGTTTTTTCATGTCCGACTCTCATTCCCCCGCCACTTCTTCTTTTCAGGATCTTGGCTTATCGACTCCCGTACTAAAGGCACTGGAAAGCGTCGGTTACGAAACACCTTCGCCCATACAAGCGCAAATCATCCCCTTCATACTGGCCGGCCGGGACGTCCTCGGTCAGGCGCAAACCGGCACCGGCAAAACGGCGGCTTTCGCCCTGCCGGTTCTGTCGCGCCTCGACCTGTCGCAAAAAGATCCGCAAGTCTTAGTCTTGGCGCCAACCCGGGAACTGGCCATACAGGTCGCCGAAGCCTTTCAACGCTATGCCTCTCAGTTAAAGGGGTTTCATGTCCTGCCCATCTACGGCGGGCAGGAATACAGCACACAACTGCGACAATTGCGGCGCGGCGCCCATGTCATCGTCGGCACGCCTGGCCGGGTCATGGACCACATGCGCAAAGGCACGCTGAAACTGGATAACCTGAGCTGTCTGGTTTTGGACGAAGCCGATGAAATGCTGCGCATGGGCTTTATCGACGATGTCGAATGGATACTGGAACAGACGCCGGCCAGCCGGCAAACGGCGCTGTTTTCGGCGACGATGCCGGCGGAAATCCGCAAAATCGCGCAGCAGTATTTGGACAATCCCGAGCAAATCACCATCAAGGTCAAGACCACGACGGCGGAAAACATTCGCCAGCGTTACTGGTTCGTCAGCGGCACGCATAAACTCGATGCCCTGACCCGCATCCTGGAAGCGGAAAGTTTCGATGGCATGATCATTTTCGTCCGAACCAAGACCGCCACCGTCGAGCTGGCCGAAAAGCTGGAGGCACGCGGTTATTCGGCCGCCGCCATCAATGGCGACATGTCCCAGGCCTTGCGCGAACGCGCCATCGAAAGCCTGAAAAACGGCAAACTGGACATCCTGATCGCCACCGACGTCGCCGCCCGCGGATTGGATGTCGACCGCATCACCCATGTCGTCAACTACGATATCCCCTACGATACCGAATCCTATATCCACCGCATCGGCCGGACCGGACGCGCCGGCCGCAGCGGCGATGCGATTTTGTTCGTCTCGCCCCGGGAAAAACGCCTGCTGGGCAATATCGAACGGGCCACTCGGCAAAAAGTCGAGGAGATGCAGCTTCCTTCCACCGAATTCATCAATAATGCGCGCATTAAGCGATTTAAACAGCGCATCACCGATACGCTGGCGAGCGAGGAATTGAGCTTTTTCGTGCAATTGGTCGAACAATACCAGGTCGAACACGATGTGCCCGCCGTCGAGATCGCCGCCGCCTTGGCCAAGCTAACGCAAGGCGATACGCCGTTGCTGCTGAAAGAATTGCCGAAAAAAGCCCGCAAGCAGGAGGCGCAAACCAAACAAGCAAACCAACCGAAGCTGAGTCGACCCAAAAAAGAGCGGCAACAAGGCGCGCTTGCAATGGAGCAGTTTCGCTTGGAAGTTGGCAAAAGCCATGGCGTCAAGCCGGGCAACATCGTCGGCGCGATCGCCAATGAAATCGGCCTCGACGGCGAACACATCGTCAACTTGAAGATCGAGGAAAACTACAGCACCGTGGAAATGCCCGCCGGCATGCCGAAGGAACTGTTCAATGCTTTGAAAAGAGTCCGCGTCGCCGGTCAGCCGCTCAATATTTCCAGAACCGACCCCTCCTTGCTGAAAAAGGCGAAAAGCAAAAAACGCGTGGGATCGAAATCGAAGCGCGGAAAAAGCAAGTAGGCACGTGGAATACTCGTTGCGGCATCGCGAGATGACGGGGTTGCACCCCCCCTTTGAACTCAAATCCGTCCCAGCAGATAGGCCAACCACAAGGACGACAGTTTTTCCTGCACCGAGTTTTGCCGTAGCCGGGCGTGCAGATTGTCGAAATCGACCCGGTCCAGTTCCTGATCCTGGTTGTAGCAGGAATAAACGAAATAGGGTTCGCCGGTTTCCGGGTCGATATGCTTACACAGACATTGGGCACAGACCCCCTTCATCATGCACTGCATCGGCGAATTGATCGAACCGATCGCCTCGTGGTGTCTCTTGAAATATGGCTTTAGCGCACCGTAACGGGCTTGCTTGACGGCCGCCATCATCCTATCGGAACCGATCACGATCATGTGATCGACATCGTCTAAATGAATCGGCGTCGCCCCCAACCTTCCTTCGGCATAGGCCTGCATGGCTTCGATGATATTGCCGACGAAACTTTTATCCTGCGGCCGGATCGCCGGGATCGGCGTATTACCGGGAAGTTTGTCGACCGACCAGACGATCAAATCGGCCGCGGCTTCGATTTCCTCGACCTTGAACACGTCCTCGCGATTTTTGTAACCGGCGAAATAAATCACCTGGTTGCCGGCGGCGCGCAACGCCTTACCGATGGAAAACAACACGGCATTACCGAGGCCGCCGCCAATCAACAAAACGGTTTTGCCGGACGGAATATCGGTCGGCGTGCCGGTAACGCCCATGACCACGATCGGATCGCCCGTTTTCCAGGTCGCGCACAACCGCGTCGAGCTGCCCATTTCCAACGCGATCAACGAAATCAGGCCGTTGTCCTTGTCGACCCAGGCACCGGTCAGCGCGACCCCTTCCGAAGCCAGCACCGTGCCCTCCTCCACCGGCGCCAAGGTTTCGAAATTCTGCACCCGGTAAAACTGGCCCGGCGCGAACTTCCGCGCCGCCAACGGCGCCCTGACGATGACTTCGATGATGGTCGGCGTCAAGCGGTTAACCGCAACGACATAGGCGCGCAACGCATCATCCAAGCGCGCCTGGAATTGCTGCAATTGATGTTCACGTTGATCTTGCCCCGAGGGATCGAGCTTGGCAATATCCCTGGCGAACAGCTCGACGATATAGGGATATCCGTCCTTGGCGCCGGCCATCGCCTTGACCACGTTGCCGGCATAGACGGGATGATTGTCGCCGTAAAAGGAAATATATCTGCCTTGGCGATGATAGGAGGTGAATGGTGCCGGTTTACCGATCTTGGGCTGTGTCGTGTCGGCGATAGGCCGCAACTCCGGCCGGCTGCTTTCTCCTTCCGGCTCATGGCGCCGATAGAACTTGCCGTCCATCTCGAAAGTATCGGGATGCTCCGATTCGTAAATGGTATTGGGCGAGGTGCCGGCGGCAATGAACAGGCTTCGCAGTGTTACCTGCAATTCATCGATTGCCCGCCAACACCCCTCTTGCTGCTCCAGCTTCTCGAAGCGCACCGCTTGTAAATGACCGTAGGCATCGGGGATTGCTTCAAGCGGACTCAACCCTTCGGCCAGCATGATACCTTCCGCCAATGCTTCGTATATTTCCTCGTGATTTTGCCGGTAGGCAGGGGAATCTTTGATGCCTTTGCGATAAAACAGCGTCACACCCCCCCATTTCTTCAATAAAGGCAAAAAATCGGGCATTTCGCCGGCCGCTTCGGCACGGTTGCGCTCCAATTGGATCAGGCGGCCGTGCGCCAAGAATTCATCGAGAATCAAACACTCTTCTTCATCGTAACGGGCCCTGACCGCATCCTCGCCATAGACCGCCACCAACTTTTCGTAGCGGTGGAGGATTTTTGCTACCTGTACCGGATAATAAGCCAGCAGTTCGGTGGCGGTGTCGACCGCGGTCAAGCCGCCGCCGATCACGCCGGCCGGCAAGCGTACCTGCAAATTCGACAACGAAGCCTCCTTGGCCGCGCCGCTCAATTGCAAGGCCATCAAAAAGTCGGAGGCCATGCGGATGCCGCGGATCAGGTTGTTTTTCAGCTCGATGATGGTGGGCTTGCCGGCGCCGCTGGCGATGGCGATGTGGTCGAAACCTATGTCCCAGGCCTCGTTGACCGTCATCGTGCCGCCGAAACGCACGCCCCCGTAGCAGCGGAAGGCGGAGCGGCGTAACAGGTTCAGATAAATGACCTTGAGAAAGTTCTTGTCCCAGCGCACGGTAATGCCGTATTCGGCCACCCCGCCGAAACCGAGCATGACCCGCTTATCCAAATCGTCGTACAAGTCTTTGAAATCATGAATCGGTTGCGGCGGATTCTGGCCATCTCCGACTAAATATTCCGGCAACGGCTCGATCTTCAGCCCATCGATGCCGACCACGCCGAAACCTTCGTTCAACAGATAATGCGCCAGCGTATAACCGGCCGGCCCCATGCCCGCCACCAACACGTTTTTGCCGTTGTAAGGCAAGGCGCAGGGGCGTTTGACATTCAGCGGATTCCAGCGCGTCAACAGACTGTAGATCTCGAATCCCCAGGGCATGAACAATACATCGGTCAACACGTTGGTTTCGATTTGCGGGATGTTGACCGGTTCGGTTTTCTGGTAGATGCAGCCCTTCATGCAGTCGTTACAGATGCGATGACCGGTGCCGGGGCACATGGGATTGTCGACTATGATCAACGCCAGCGCGCCGATATTGTCGCCCTGACGCTTGACAAGATGCATCTCGGAAATCTTTTCCTCCAGTGGACAGCCGGTAATGGTGACGCCCAGGGGATTGCTCTTAAAACTACCGTCTTTCTTGTTTTTCATCCCTTTGGCGTAGGAATCGGTGGCGCGACCATGACAATAGATGCAATGATCGACTTCGTATAAAACCCGACGCTGATCGAAACGCTTGTCGGTCAGGGCGAAACCGTCGCGGCGACGGTGGTGATAAGGCGCAGCGGTCCAAGCCCGGTAACCCGACTGCGGAATGGTGGCATGTTCCACCAGATTATTGAAATCGGTTTTCTTCGGCGTCTTGAAACTGACCCAGTCACTGACAAATTCCTTTACAACGGGATCTAACAACGCGGCATAGCTCCAGCGACGAATGATATCCAGCAATATTTCGGAAAATTCCACCGGACTTTCCGCTTGCAACGTATCGCCCAGCACGGCAACCGTCTCGGCCCTGGAATGCAGGCGTTGTTTAAAAACCGTCATGTCTTCAACTTTGCGCAATTGCATCAAATCGGCCACCAATTGGCCCAGCGACGCTTCCGGGTCATGTTGCCAGGCAACGGGACTGATCATGGCGGCAATCAACCGGTCGAAGCGTTGACGACTAAACAACCACCCGCTCAAGCGGGTGGGTTCCAATAACGGACTGAAAGTCCGGATACGCGTCGACTAAACGACGCGTCTTAGTCGGGCTCCATCTTGAAATTATCGTTTGGATTAGGTTCAAAGTGATGCTCCAAATATTGCTTTATCATCTCATCAGTCATTTGCCCCACTGTGGCGCAAAAATAACCGCGGGCTCAAAAATGTCGACCCCAATATCGCTTTTTCAAGTGCGGGAACTCTTCGAACAGATAGCTCGAAGTTCGTCCCTTGATTCGCCTCATGATTTCGCTTGGGGCCATAGTCGGCGGCGCACTCACCAAAATGTGCACATGATCTTTGCTCACGACACCTTTGATAATCCGTATCTCAAAGGCTTCGCATGTCTGCCGCACCAAGTCTCTCACTCGTTCGGCTATTTCATCCTTCAGCACTTTATAACGATACTTCGTAACCCAAACAAAATGATACTCAATTTGGTAAACCGTATGGCTGCCGTATCTATAGTCCATCGCCACCTCCTTGGGCAAATTATCGCAGCTAAAGCTGACCGGCTAAAGCCGGTGGTTTAAACCTTATGATGGATAATTAACGCGCTATCCCAGTTTTCGGCATCTTCGTGTTGAAAGTGCTTGTCCAGCTTGGCAACGACCTCATTACGATAAACAAACACCGTATCGAATTCTTGACGTATGTGCTTGACTTGATTGATACGGTCTTCATCCACATCGAACAACCGGGCTACGAATTGCCCGACCAACGGCGCCATTTTGACCAGCAATTCGGAAACATTGACCGGATCCATCCCATTGCCTTGACAGCTACGGTAATGCTCGTATTCGGAAAATAAACTGGGGTCGTGGTGCCTTACCGAGCGATCGAACAAAGCCAACAAATCCTGCAACCGGTTGGCATCGTATAAATCGCCATAGCTGAAACCGGTCAATCCCAGTTTTAACGAATGGTTATTGGCGAGCTTTCGCATGGCTGTTTTCCTACATTGGCACAAAGAGATCGTTCAGTTATTAAGGCTCATTCCCGACCAGCAATTCTCAGTTTGAGCATTTTAGCGGTGTTTAGGGCCTGAGGCGTGTCTGTCGAGGAACGCCGTGAACCCGTCCTTGGGGGCTTGACGGCGGCATCCTCGCCAAACACCCCCAAGCCCTCTCTGTTATCCAAATTGGGAATTGCTGCATTCCCGACACGCTAAATCTCTTCCTTGGGATTGGCCCTATTATTTTTGTCCACCAGTGTTTGAATAACCCCCTCGAGCGAACCGGTTTGGGCGATTTCTTGGTTGAAAGTCGAACGATAGTTCGTCACTAAACTGACGCCTTCGATGATAATATCGTACACCTTCCATTCGCCTTGCTTAGTGAGCAACATCCGGTAATGAATATTGACAGGCTGTTTACCCGGTTGATGGACTTGGGTTTTTACGATGGTCTTACGATCATCCTTGGTATCGTTATAGGGTTTGAAGGTAAGAGTCCATTCCTTGTATTCAAGAAATGCCCGAGTATAGGTACGTACCAACAGTATTTTGAATTCCTGCATAAAACGCTGCCTTTGTTCCGGCGTCGATTTACGGATATTCTTGCCTAAAACCAGCAGCGATACCCTACGCATATCGACGAATTTGGTTACGATACCATCGACGAATTTTGTCGCCTTGGCGAAATCATTTTGATAGGCCGGCTGTTGCAGCGTCTTTTCGATTTGCTCCGAGCTGGTTTCGATGACTTGCCGCGCTTGGGCGACATCCTCGGTCGCCGGAGCCGCGGAAGACATCACGATGAGTCCCCAAAAAAACAACGGCAGCAATGGTTTGTTAATCATAATTATCTCCAGAATAAATAGAGTATTGCCCCTTTCCTAGGCAAAATAAAAGAATCATTTCGTCACGCCTTATTTTTCTTTTATATCTTATTGTTAGTAAAGCTGCAGTTACTCATAAAGCCAATGGCCGATCGACTACAACTATATCGTTAGTTCCGGTGCATCGAAACAAATTTAATGGCGAATTCTTAATCACACTTTAATTGCACGTTGCGGGAAAAAAAATCAGCCGGGATCTTCAAACAACCATTACGAAATCTTGCTGTTCAGTAATTGGACAGACTGCCATCCCCGGAGTTTTTTGTATTGTGTTTTCAACAAATTGAGACGCACTTAACAATTAAATTCGGCGAATTATATTAGCCTCCAATTTTGGTGTTTATTTTTTTCCATGTTTTCACAACAGCAGAAAAAGGAAACACAGGTCTGCATTTAGAACTCGCCATTAATGCTTAAGTGTTCAAACGCGCTTATCACCTTCTTCGATCCCTAACAAAACAACTATAACCAAGCAGTTGGCATTGTTTTCATAAAAGGATAAGTGAACGGGTTCCGATTATGTTCTTCATTAACTCGAAAAGAATTTTTCGCGACGCCAATGCCACAGCCCCTGGAAGCATCAAGGAATTTCTGCTGTTATTTCTTCCGATCTGTATATTAGTTGCGGCAAGGACATGGCTATTAGGCGACTCACGCCTTCAGACGGAATTGTCCATGGTTAAGGCTGAAGAAGAAGCTATGTGGACCTCGGCATGAGCCGCCTCGACCAGGCGTTAGCCATACCGATCCGTCATCTACTCAGTCTGAACCATGAACAACCGGTGCGAGGTGTGTATGAGGCCTTGACAAAAACGGATCCCAAACCGATGGAGAACGCCTTTATCTCGCTGATGTCGCGCAATCCTAGTTACGACAAGGCGCGCTGGATCGACCAGCATGGCATCGAACGGATCAGGGTAAATAACAGAAGGGGAACACAATACCTGGTACCTGGCAACGAGTTGCAAGACAAACACGACCGTTATTTTTTCAAGGATGCCATGAAACTGAATCGCGGTGAAATCTACATTTCGCCTCTCGACCTGAATATGGATAACGGCAGCATCGAGGTTCCCTATAAGTCGACGTTACGCGTTGCCACGCGGCTCTTCAACGCGGCCGGTGCCGCCCGCGGCATACTCATTATCAATATCGCCGCCAGTTCCATGCTGCAAGCCTTCGTCGCTAGCGCCGGCCCAGCGGCAGACCGTTTAATGCTGCTCAATAAAGACGGTTACCGGCTCAAGAGTCCCGATTCGAGCGACGAGTGGGGATTCAAGTTCCAGCGAAACGACACCCTAGGCAGCCGGCATCCGCAGGCGTGGAAGCAAATAGCGAAACTGGATTCCGGACAAATACGCCAGCACGATGGCCTTTGGACCTGGAATACCGTTTCTCCTTTACCGGTCGGCAATAATTGGTTGGGGCATGATATCCGCTGGAAAGAGGTCTCCCATTTGCCCGCCAGCGATTTGGCCGCGCTGGCCAAACAAGTGTGGCCGGCCAAGATCGCCAGCGCCTTGATCCTGCTGGCGTTATTCGGTTTCGGCATCGCGCGACTGGTACAATCGAAGAACGCTCGCGGCGAGGCGGAAAAGGCTGCGGCACTGGCACGCAGCGAAGTGGAAGCGGCACATCGCCTGCAAGAAGCCCAGGCCAGTTTTCGAATGTTGTTCGAAGCCAATACCAGCGGCCTATTGGTGGTGAATGGCGATGGCCTAATCGTGATGGCCAATCCGGCCTTCGAGAATATGTTCGGCTATCCGCTGGCGGAAATCATCAACCGCCCCGTGGAAATACTGCTGCCCGAACAAGAGCGGAAACAACATCAGGCTCGACGCCAGCAGTATTTACGTCAGCCCAGTTCCCGCGCCATGGGCGCCGGTCGCGACCTGTACGGCACCCACAAGAACGGCAAGGTGTTTCCGATAGAAATTGGTTTGAGCCCCTATCGCGACAACGATCAAGACTTCGTGCTGGCGACGATCGTCGATATTTCCGAACGCAAACGCATACAGGACGAACTGGTTCGAATCAATGACGCCTTGGAACAACGCGTCGAAGAACGAACTGCCGAACTACAAGCGGCGCAACAGGAGGCGGAACGCCTGGCCAACATCAAGGGCAATTTCCTGGCCAACATGAGCCATGAGATACGCACCCCGCTGAATGCCATATTGGGTTTGGCCTATCTGCTGGAGCAAGCCCAGCTAGAAACGGAAGAACACGATTTGGTCAAGAAAATTCGCATCGCCGGTCGTTCCCTGTTAGGTATCATCAACGATATTCTCGATTTTTCCAAAATCGAATCCGGCCGTTTGGAAATCGAACAGACGCCCTTCCGGCTGAACGACGTACTGGATAATGTCGCCACCCTGATGTCGGTCGTCGAGTACAGCGACAATGTCGAATTACTCATTGGCCCAGCCCCGGAAGGTATGGAATTCCTGCGCGGCGACGCCTTACGACTCGAACAAATTCTGGTCAACCTGACCAGTAATGCGCTCAAATTTACCCGACACGGCAATGTGACATTAACCGTAACACCTATTACGAGAAACGATGACAAGAACGTCTTGCGTTTCAGCGTGAGCGATACCGGCCGAGGCATCGCCAAGGATAAGCAAGAGGAAATTTTTAGTGCATTCAGCCAGGAAGATACATCGACGACACGACAATTCGGCGGCACCGGTCTCGGACTGTCTATCTGCCGCCGTTTAGTACAAATGATGGGCGGCGGAATAGGCGTCAGCAGCGAGTTGGGCCAAGGCAGCGAATTTTGGTTTGAACTGCCGGTGGAAGTGATCGAGCCACTCGAATATGTGCATCCAGAAATGACTTTCCAGAACGTGCTGATCGCCGAAGATCATCCGGTCGCTCGGGAAATGCTGGCTGCCATGGTCCGTAGCTTGGGTTGGAATCCGGACGTGGTTTCCTCGGGTGAAGAAGCCATCGAACGCATCAGGGTTGGGGCGGAAAACAATAAACTTCCCGACTTAATTCTGTTGGACTGGCGCATGCCGGGCATGGACGGACTCGAAGCGGGACAGAAAATCAAGGCGATTCTAGGCGATATTCCCAACGCCCCCATCATTGTGATGGCCACGGCCCATGATCGAAATCTATTGAGGAATGAAGCGGGAACGGGGCTGGCCAGCGCCATTCTAAGCAAACCGATCACGGCATCGGCGTTATACAATGCGCTCTCCGAGGCAAGAAAAAACCTCGCCGGAAAAACCTCCACCAAGAGCCCCCTCACAGCGGCTAACGGGCGACGGCTGGAACGATTGCGTATTTTGGTGGTGGACGATAGCGAAATCAACCGCGACATGGCGAGCCGAATTCTGCAATCGGAAGGCGCCATCGTGGAGTTGGCGGACGACGGCCAATCCGCCTTGGCATGGTTAAAGAAAAATCCTCAATTAATCGATGTAATATTGATGGATGTCCAGATGCCGGTGATGGATGGCTATACCGCAACCCACGAGATCCGCCAGTCGCTGGGACTCACCGCCCTACCCATCATCGCCTTGACTGCAGGGGCTTTCAAGAACCAACAGGCTGCCGCGATGGCCGCGGGCATGAACGGCTTTATCGCCAAACCATTCGATGTAGAGGACCTGATCAGCCGATTGCAAACGTATGTCGATCAACAACAAGATGTCAAACCGGAGCCAGTCGCCCCCATACCGGCCAATCAAGACGCTGCCGATTTACTTCCGCTCATCGATATGCGTCGCGCCATGAGCAGCTGGGGAGATAATACGACCTATTGCAAATATCTGCGCAAATTTGCCGATACCCACGGTCGCGACGGCCTCGAGATCGGCGACTTGGTTAGCCAAGGCAATCTCGATATGGCGCTCGCTTTGACCCATAAATTAAAAGGAACGGCCGGCAACCTGGCAATGATGGCCGTTTGGAGTCAGGCCGAAGAAATCGAACGGATTCTTTCCACCTCAGGAGAAATGGGCAGTCGCTTGGAAAGATTACAGTCGGCTCTCGACGATACATTTTCTGAAATCCGGCGACTCACCGAAACCTCCCATTTACAGCAAGCGGAGATTTCCTGTGTAACGAACAGCGAAGCTCCCCGGCAGTGGCTGCGGGAACTATTACAGGCACTCGATAAGGACAATCCCGATGATGCGGAACCTTCGTTGCTTGCCCTGGAGAAAATATTGCCAAAACCGATGCTGGACCCTATCCGCGAACTGATTGATAACTTCGACTTTCGCGCCGCCGAGGAACAAACCAAACACCTTATGACACACTTAAAGATCGAAATGCAGGACGACTAATCATGATCAACGGACCCATTTTATGCGCCGATGACGAACCCTATAACCTAGGCGTTTTGCGCATGGCGCTGAAGCAGTATCATTCCCTGGTATTTGCCCGCAACGGTCGGGAAACCCTCCAGGCCGTCAACAAACATAGCCCTTCCTTGATATTGCTCGATGTGCAAATGCCTGACATGGACGGTTACGAAGTGTGCCGCCAACTCAAGAATGATCGAGAAACCGAGAGTATTCCCATCATATTCGTCACCGGCATGACACAAGAAATCGACGAACAGGCCGGCTTCGAGGTCGGCGCGGTCGATTACATCACCAAGCCGATTTCGGCCCCCATCGTTCAGGCCAGGGTGCAAACCCACTTGTCGCTGGTTCGGGCCGACAAACTCGAAAAGAGCTATCACGATGCCATTCACATGCTAGGCAAGGCCGGGCATTATAACGATACCGACACCGGTGCCCATATCTGGCGAATGGCCGCTTACGGTCGTGCCATCGCCGAGGCAGTGGGTTGGGATGAAGAAAGTTGCAAGCTACTGGAATTGGCCGCGCCTATGCATGATACCGGCAAAATCGGAATTCCCGACGCCATATTAAAAAAACCGGGAAAACTCGATGTTGACGAGTGGCATATCATGAAAAGCCATGCCAGTATCGGTCACGGCATCCTCAAACAGAGCAACGCCCCGATCTTTCAACTCGCGGCGGAAATCGCGCTGAATCACCATGAAAAATGGGACGGCACGGGTTACCCGCATGGTTTATCGGGCATGGCAATTCCTGAATCGGCCCGCATCGTCGCCATCGCCGACATATTCGATGCCCTTTCCATGAAACGCCCTTATAAAGATATCTGGCCACTGGACAAAATTTTGGATTTCTTGGCTCAAAACGCCGGCAACCATTTGGAATCCCGTTTGGTCGAGGCGTTCATGGACATTCTGCCAAAAATTCAAGAAATCAAGGCGGAATGGGATGCCCGCGAGTTGGCGGTTGAAACGAATTTTTCCTGATCAATAGGTCAAAAAGGAGCGAAATCAGTCGATTCCATTGCTTGGTTCGGCAAGTGCGAAACTATTCTCTAACCGCAGGTTTTACAAGTTTGACCTTTAGGTCTCGTCCTTGCCTACCCAATGGGCTACTTCCGGCGGCCGATAAGCACTGTAACGGTCCAACAACCGGCCGGCCTCGGTTTCCACGATCAGCATCGCTCGCTGATGGGGTTTAACGAACTGTTCCGCCAATACATGGTCCATGAACCGGACCAAGGAATCGAAATAGCCTTCCACATTGAGGACCCCGCAAGGCTTATGGTGAAAACCCAATTGTCCCCAAGTCCAGATTTCGAACAATTCCTCCAGGGTGCCTATGCCGCCGGGAAGTGCTATGAAGCCATCCGCCAGTTCGGCCATCAACATTTTGCGTTCGTGCATAGATCGGGTAATATGCAGTTCGGTCAGACTATCGTGCGCCACTTCCTTATGCGCCAAAGCCTTGGGAATCACCCCGACCACATCGCCTCCGAGCTGCAACACTCGATCGGCCACCGCCCCCATGACGCCGATGCTGGCGCCGCCGTAGACCAACTGGATGTTTCTTTCGACCAAGGTTTCGGCCAGGTCACGGGCGGCCGAGGCATAAGCTTCCAACCGTCCCGGACTGGAGCCGCAATAAACGCAAATACTTTTTATTTGATTCATGTTTTTTCCGCCATCATGAAGCATCGCTATTGAAGTAAGGCATTGTATAGCTTAGTGAGTATGCATCTCATACCTTTTCAAATTCGGCAAAGCCGCAAGCTCTGAAAAAATGTAAGTATTGTCTGACCTCGGGTCGCGCATAACGAACACATTTGAGCTTGGGAAAATGAAAACAAAAAAGCATCGGACAATACGGCCCTGAACCCTTACGTCCACGTCGGGATAACCAAATAGCTTACTTTCATCGCACGCTCACCGCAAATGCAAACTAATCCAAAACTAGGTCTTGGTAACGAATCGGCAGGAACAACCGTCTTTCGCCATGCACTCGACCTGTTCCACCGGGTTGTCCAGTAAATGTCCGATCAACGCGCGATCGAATTCGCATAATTCCGTGTGCTGTTGAGCCAAATCGTGAAAAACGCAATTGATTGCGGAAATCGTGACGGTATCGCCCTGTTGTTCGATATCGGCCTGATACCCTAGTTTATGCATTATCGCCGTCAACGTTTGCGCCTTCTCATTCGCATTCTGGCCGAAAAACTGCCCTTCCAGACTGGCGGCTATCTTACGCCCTAGGCGCTGCATGAAAGCCGAAAAGGCTTCGGACCCCATTTCGTGTTTCATTTCTTCCAGGACTAAGTTGCAAAACCAAGAGTATTGCTTGGTGAAATGATTGATACCTTTTTCGGTCAGGACGTAATTACGCGCCGGACGGCCTCCGGTGCTGTTCAAATAAGTCGCCTGAATCAAGGACTGACTTTCCAAGCCGGATAAATGCTGTTGAACGGCATTGCGCGAAATCGCCAACTTTTCGGCCATCGCGTCAATGCTTAAACCGCTCTTGGTGCTTAACAGCAAAGTAAGGATTTGTTCCTGCCTGGATGGAAGTTGATTATGCATTGATGGTTTTTCCCTAACGTTTACCGGAGTCAATATATAGCGTACATAAAGTATAACTAACGGCTTATTTTAGTCTTTATGAGCGAATAGAAGGAAATTATTATAAACTTTTATAATATAATTATTGCATAAGTTACGTATCGATTCTATACTAGTCTCGCATTTTATAGATGCTTTTTTCACTAGCAACAACAGGGGTAGATAATGACCGAATCACTTTATGAACAACTGGGCGGCGAAGCAGCCGTCAATGCGGCGGTCGATATTTTTTATCGCCGCGTATTGAACGACTATCGCATCAACCGCTTCTTCGATAACGTCGACATGGAAGAACAAGCCGCCAAGCAGAAAGCTTTTCTGACCATGGCCTTCGGCGGCCCCAATAATTACACCGGCGCCGATATGCGCCAGGCTCACGCCAAACTGGTCAAGAAAGGTCTGGACGACAGCCATTTCGATGCCGTCATGGAACATTTGAGTGGCACCCTGGAAGAGTTGAACCTGCCGCAAGACTTGATCGGTCAGGTTGCCGCGATTGCCGAAAGCACGCGCGAAGACGTATTAGGCCGCTAACCACTATCGCGCCTTAATAATTACCAGGGTGATTGTTAAGGCGTACCCAGGATGCAGAATCGATCATGACTGTCAGAAAAATCAAACTGGACGAACAAACCGTCCTATGCCAACCCGACGAGCCCTTATTGGATTCCTTGTTGCGGGAAAATATCGAAATCAGCCACGGCTGCCGACAAGGGGCCTGCCAAAGCTGCATGCTGAGGAGTTTGAAGGGCAAGCCGCCCGCCGAGGCGCAACACGGCTTGAAAGAAGGCTTGAAACGACAAAACTATTTCCTCGCCTGCTTGTGTTATCCGCAGCAAGACATGGAAATCGCCTACAGCCATCATCGCGACTATGTGACTTACGCCACCGTGAAAGCGAAGCAGATGCTCAATCCGGAAATCATGCAATTGGTCATCGAAACCGACGAGGGGTTGGATTATTACGCCGGACAATTTGTCAACCTGAAACGCGAAGACGGCCTGACCCGCAGCTATTCGATCGCCAATCACCGCATGCATGGACGTCAGTTAAGTTTTCATGTCAGACGATTGTCGGGAGGACAGTTCAGCGAATGGGCCCACCAGGAATTGCAAGTCGGCGACCGCCTGGCGGTTTCCGAACCGCAAGGACTTTGTTATTACCAACCGGGACAACCCGAGCAAAACCTGCTGCTGATCGGCACCGGCAGCGGGCTGGCGCCGCTGGCCGGCATCATCAGCGAGGCGCTGCATGACGGCCATCGGGGCGACATTCATTTGTATCACGGCAGCAGCGATTTAAACGGTCTGTATTGGGTCGAGGAAATGCGTTCGCTACAACAACGCTACGCCAACTTTCATTACACGCCTTGTATTTCGCGAGGCGAGCCGAACCCCGACAAGGCCCGCGGCCGCGCGCATGAGGTCGCATTTAAGGACTTAACGGCGTTGAAGGGCTGGCGCGTGTATTTATGCGGTCATCCCGACATGGTGGCGGCCAGCAAGCGTCAGGCTTTTATGGCCGGGGCTTCGCTGTCCGACATCTATGCCGACGCCTTCCATGTCGCTTCCAGTTCAGTGGACTAATACCGGCTCTCCGAGATGATCGAACCGCCCGCCTAGCAGGATTTCATTCCGACCTTTTTGCCTCGACACTAAGTCATCACCGCAGGTGCTAGCTATGCGAAGTACCAATCTAATCAGCATTTACTAAGACCAAGGCAAATCACATTCCCTTTATGGCACTGAGAAACCTAGAATAGATTTATTCAGCGCCCCAAAAACGACTTTTTTACCGTCCCGACCGAAATTCACGGTAAAAATAGAACGTTTTAAGCGTATTTAGTGTGAGAGTTTATTATGACACTTGTAATCGATCATCGTTTAATTAAAACCGCATCCGCCATTACCCGGAACAAGTTTTGCCGTAACATCCAAACCGTTGTTATTACAAAATTCATAGTTTCCGTTGCCGATATCATGCACGGAATAGCAGTAGTTAAAATTACCGCCGCCATAGGAGTAGCAAATACCTCCGGCGCGATTAGATAAACGCCAGGTACCGACCGATGTAGTCGGATCGACCGGATCGTTCGGGCCTTTCTTGTAATCGATCAGATCTCCTCCGGGTTCGTGATATTCTTGCCATTGATCGCCATTGGCCTTTTCGGCGCAAACGGTTTTATCAACTAAGATATTGTCTATACTTAAGTCTAGCTGAGTCGCTGCATCGCAAACCGCAAAAGCTTCCCCAGACACGGCGATAGATGCTGCTAATCCTAGGACGATAACATATTTCATGGCCTTGCCTCCAATATAAAACTTTCAGATGAGATAGATTGTTCCAATTTAAAATTCTGGCAGTAGTGCTGACACTGGGAGAACACTCTGCCATCTATATATTGGTGGTCTTGCCTGCACCGTAGAGTTAATCGCTCTGGCCAACAACCTACCTCGTTTCAAGGCCAGTGGTTATTAACCTGATTACTAATTTTTCCTATACTTAGATGCGTAAGGGAAATACCACAATATTTCTTTTATAAGCCAATCATATTGTATTTTCAATTTCGTATCTAATAAATGTTAGTCGAATTGTATAACTTTGTTGACACATGGATTCATTATTCCTCGCATGGGAATTTCTGTGCGTGGAAACACAATTCTTATAATCTACTAAACTTTAAAACGTTGTGCGCAATCCTGGTCTAACCACAAAATTCTGTCAGTTTTTTTTACAAACATTTAAGCACAAACCAGATTCGCGAAACCTAAGTATTGATTAAGCAACATAAATTAACAAATGGCTTGGTAATTGCATTTATATCACATACAGTTAAGGAGATCGCAATGCAGACAATACAGGTTATTTTTCAGATTCTTCTGGCTCTCTATGTGATCGGAGCTACAGGAGTGGTTCAAGCCAGTTTCGTGGATTATTATGATGTCGGAAACTGGACCACCAATATCGATCCGTTCGGTTCGGATGCATCGATCGATCTCAGCGACGCACCGAATTCCATTACCCTGATCAGCGGAAACAATGGAATAAGTTACCCCGGGTTCTTGTCGAATATCGACTTTAGCATAACCGCCCAAGCTACAAGCACAATCTCTTTCGATTGGACTTACGCAACTAATGATAGTGATGGGTCTGCTCAATGGGACCCATTTTTTCTGTTGCATAACGGCGATGAATATTTAGTGTTATCAGGTTCTAACGCCGTGAATCAAACAGGGCATTTTGAATTCGACGTCCAGGCCGGTGATCTGATCGGATTCCGCATGCAATCGTTAGACAGCCTCTTTGGCTCAGCTTCAACGACCATTAGCAATTTCAATACCCAAGCGCCAGTGCCGGCACCCGGAGGCCTTCCCCTTCTCGCTATTGCACTCGCAAGTTTGAAAGCATTTCGCCGCAAACGCAGTTAGATCCGGTTTGAAAATCTACCGATCCTTTTCCACGAAACGGCAAAAGCGACGGTATCCTCGCATCCAGTGCGGCCGGGCTTTATCGGCAAAGGCGCTTCTAAGTTTTTCGGTTTTCAATTGGCTGCGGCCATAATAATCCGCTTGCATCATAAGTTACGAACCCAGCCATTTTATTGTTCATTCCCGGTTTCCGGCCGATACTTCAAATGACGCCCTTTAAATCGGCATGACGATTCTCGAACGAATCGGACAAGCCTGCGAAGCCCGATGTCACAAAAGGATCTCGGTTGCGCGCAAAATCTCACGGGCAAAAATGAAATCCCGCCTCGCTCACTTCTAGCCACAACGGCATAAGGTTCGATACGGGCGACCATTTTTGCGCCCTGGCATTGCACTTTACCGCATTAGGCTAATCTTATTTAAAATTTCGGCACAGAAATGCCTGTCAGAGACGCTGTTAATCCATGAAGGCTTTAAAGATAGAATCTCCTGAACCCGCAGGTCCAGTCCGGCTTGCCAGCGCTGGCCGAGTTAGTTCGTGCAGCACCAACACGATGTAGCGACGAATCGATAATGGAAGACCACGGTCGCTTGTAAGTAATCGACCATTTATTCGACCAACAAACATCGCCGATCAATTTAAAAAGAGCGAATAGCATGTGCGGAAATCATCCTGGTAAAGAGATCCGGCCCCGGCCAAGCACTGACAACCACACGGCACTCCTAGCGATAGAGCGTGCTCCATGAAGTTATCGAAATGGCTGTTGTTATTGTTAATCGCGGTTGCTGTCGCGGCGTTTATTGCGTTCGATCTGCACCAGTATCTGACCCTGGAAACGTTAAAGACCAAGCAGGCCGACATCGAAGCCTACCGAAGCGCGCATCCGGCCCTGGCCATCACGGTCTATGCCTTGGTTTATATCGCCGTTACCGGCCTATCGCTACCCGGCGCGACGGTTTTGACCCTGGCGGGCGGCGCCATATTCGGCCTGCTCTGGGGCAGCCTGATCGTTTCCTTCGCTTCCACTATAGGCGCGACGCTGGCCTTTCTCGCCGCGCGCTTCGTGTTTCGCGATGCGGTCAAGGCCCGTTTCGAGAAACGCCTGCAGACCATCGACGAAGGCATCGCTCGCGACGGCGCCTTTTATCTGTTCACGTTACGGCTGGTGCCGCTGTTTCCGTTTTTCGCGATCAATCTGGCGATGGGATTGACGGCGCTTCGAACTTGGACCTTTTATTGGGTCAGCCAGGTCGGCATGCTGGCCGGCACCGTCGTTTACGTCAATGCCGGCACGCAACTGGCACGGATCGATTCGCTGTCCGGTATCCTGTCGCCGGCGGTGTTGGGCGCGTTCGTGCTGTTGGGGTTGTTTCCGTTAATCGCAAAAAAAATGGTAGAAGCGATACGGCGACTGAGGGTCTACCGACATTGGCCAAAACCCAGGCAGTTCGACAATAATCTGATCGTCATTGGTGCCGGTTCCGGTGGCCTCGTTACGGCCTATATCGCGGCGGCGGTCAAAGCCAAGGTCACGCTGATCGAGAAGCACAAGATGGGCGGCGACTGCCTGAACACCGGCTGTGTACCGTCCAAGGCGCTGATCCGTTCGGCCAAATGGCTGTCGCATCTCAAGCGCCACGAAGAATTCGGCATCAAGCAGGCCCAGGCCGATGTCGATTTCGCCGCCGTCATGGAACGGGTGAAGCTGGTGATCAAAACCATCGAGCCGCACGATTCGATCGAACGTTATCGCGGGCTCGGCGTCGAGGTCGTGACCGGCGAGGCCAAAATCCTTACTCCGTGGGAAGTCCAGGTGACCACGGCTGAGGGCGTGAAAAAGCTGACTACCCGCGCCATCGTCATTGCCGCCGGCGCCCGTCCGTTCGTGCCGCCGATCCCGGGCCTGGACAAGATCGACTATCTCACTTCGGACACTATCTGGAATTTGCGAGCGCTGCCGAAGCGGCTATTGGTGCTTGGCGGCGGGCCGATCGGCTGCGAATTGACGCAATGTTTCGCCCGCCTGGGCAGCCGGGTCACCCAGGTGGAAATGGCAGAACGCATCCTGGCACGCGAAGACCCGGAAGTGTCCGAGACGGTCATGCAGCGCTTTAAACAAGAAGGCGTCGACATGCGGGTCGGCCACACGGCCAGGGAATTTGCCGTCGAAAACGGCGAGAATATCCTGTTCGCCGAACACGAGGGGCAAACGGTCAAAATCCCGTTCGACCAAGTACTGGTCGCGATCGGCCGCGCCGCCAACGTTACCGGTTACGGCATCGAGGAACTCGGCATTAAACTATCGCCGCGCAACACTATCGCCACCGATCCGTTTCAATGCACCAATTACCCAAACATTTACGCGGTCGGCGATGTCGCGGGACCCTATCAATTCACCCATACCGCCGCTCATCAAGCCTGGTACGCGGCGGTGAACGCCCTGTTCGGCGGATTCAAGAAATTCCGCACCGACTATTCGGTCATTCCGTGGTCGACCTTCACCGACCCCGAAGCCGCCCGGGTCGGTCTCAATGAACAGGACGCCCGGCAACAAGGCGTCGCCTATGAAGCCGTAACCTATGGCATCGACGACCTGGACCGGGCCATCGCCGACGGCGAGGCGCATGGTTTCGTCAAGATTCTAACGAAGCCGGGTAAAGACCAAATTATCGGCGTTACCATCGTCGGCGAACATGCCGGCGATCTGATCGCCGAATTCGTGCTGGCGATGAAACACGGCATCGGTTTGAATAAGGTGCTGAGCACGATCCATATCTACCCGACCCTGGCCGAGGCTAACAAATACGCGGCCGGCGTCTGGAAGAAAGCGCATGCGCCGGAAGGTTTGCTGCGCTGGGTCGCGCGTTATCACCGCTGGCGTAGAAGATAAATTCGACCGTGTATTCCACTGGAAAAGACCGATTAATGGTTGAAAGCAAAAATCAGATCCGCTCCGATTAACGTAATCGGAGACATGATTGGCTCAACATTGTTATCCCTTCTTCGATTACGCTGAACAAGAAGAGCCGCGTGTGTCGCCTTAGTGATGCTTCCTTACCGCGATCGGCTCGACATTGCGCCGGGGCTCTCCGGTATAGAGCTGCCGTGGCCGGCCGATTTTTTGCTCCGGATCGGCGATCATTTCGTCCCAATGGGCGATCCAGCCGACGCTGCGCCCCATGGCGAACATCGCCGTAAACATATTACTGGGGACGCCCAGCGCCTTGAGCACGATGCCGGAATAGAAATCGACATTCGGATAAAGCTTTTTATCGATGAAATAATCGTCTTCGAGCGCAATACGCTCCAGTTCCATGGCCAGCTTGAACAAGGGGTCATCTTTTAGCCCCAGTTCATCGAGCACTTCATGACAGGTTTGCCGGATCAGTTTGGCGCGAGGATCGTAATTTTTATAAACCCGATGACCGAATCCCATCAAACGGAATGGATCGTTTTTGTCCTTGGCCTTTTCGATATATTGGCCGATATTCGAGCTGTCACCGATTTCCTGCAGCATGTTCAAGACCGCTTCATTGGCGCCGCCGTGCGCCGGCCCCCACAAGCAGGCGATGCCGGAAGTCAAACAGGCGTAAGGATTGGCGCCGCTGGAACCGGCCAGGCGCACGGTCGAGGTCGAGGCGTTTTGTTCGTGATCGGCATGCAGGACCAGGATGCGGTCGAGCGCTCGCACCAACACCGGGTTCTGTCGGTACTCTTCGCACGGATTGCCGAACATCATGCGCATGAAGTTCTCGACGTAGCCGAGATCGTTGCGCGGAAACAAAAACGGCAAGCCAATGCTGTACTTATATGTCATCGCAATGATAGTAGGAATTTTGGCGATGATGCGGATTGCCGACAAATCGCGGTCTTCCTGCGAATTGATGTCCAACGCGTCGTGATAAAACGCCGACAGCGCGCCGACCACGCCCACCATGATCGCCATCGGATGGGCATCGCGGCGAAAGCCCTTTAAAAAATAATTGAGCTGATCGTGTAGCAAAGTATGGTAGGTCACGCGATGAACAAAACCATCGAGTTCGTCCTCGTTGGGTAAATCGCCGTAAAGCAATAAATAACAGACTTCCAGAAAACTGCAGCTCTCGGCCAACTGTTCGATCGGATAGCCACGGTAGAGCAGAATGCCGGCCTCGCCGTCTATGTAGGTGATTTTCGACGCGCAACTGGCGGTCGAGGTAAACCCCGGATCGAAAGCAAAAAGTCCGCTTTCCCGATAAAGCGAGCGCATGTCGACGACATCCGGTCCGAGCGACCCCGATAACAGTGGTAGCGAATAGGAACTTGAGGAATTATCGTCGTTTAACGTGTAATGCCGTTTGTTGTTCATGGCTTGATCCTCCGAAAGACTGTTATCCTTTCGGTGGACTTGTTTTTAGACGTTAAGTTCTATCTTGGCGAGCAAGCGTCAGCCAAACCCGCAAGACTTCGGCGACACTCCAAGCCTGGGCGAAACAACCACGGGGCAGAAAAGGCGGAATCGCGTCGAAGATTTCAGCAATTTGTCCGAGACAGCCTTCGTTAAGATGCTGCCGAAAAGGTTCGAGAAACGACAACGCCTTTTCGCGATCCCGATACACCCGGTAATGCGCATCGACAAAGGGGCCTATCAGCCAAGCCCAGACCGTACCCTGATGATAGGCGCCATCCCGCATCTTGCGATCGCCTTGATATTGGAGAACGTAGCCTGGATCGCTGTCGGCCAGGCTGCGCAGGCCATAAGACGTCAGCAATTCCCGCGCGCATAGGTCGACCACGGCCCGTTGTTGTGCCTCGCTAAGCGGGCTGTGCGGCAAAGACACTGCCAGCAACTGGTTGGGGCGCAACCTTCCATCGTAAAGTCTGCCGTCGCCATGAAGCTCCCCTTGTTCGCCGTGGATGACATCGTACAGACATTGCCGGTCCGCGTTCCAAAACCGGCGGAAGCTTGATTTGACCCGTTGCGCGCTGTGTCGATAGTCTTCGGCCAGGTCTTCTCGTCCGACTTGGGCGGCCAATCCTTCCATGACCGATAAGGCGTTGTACCAGAGCGCGTTGATTTCCACGCATTTGCCGCTGCGCGGCGTCACCACCCAGTCGTCCACCTTGGCGTCCATCCAAGTCAGTTGCATGCCGGTTTCGCCCGCCGTCAACAAGCCGTCTTCGGAATCGACCCGAATGCCGTAGCGGGAGCCCCGCCTATGCCAAGCGATGATATCGACCAAGACCGGAAACAGCTCGGCAGCCAAAGCGGCGTCGCCGCTTTCATGCGTGTAGCGATCTAGGGCGTGGATGAACCATAAGGTCGCATCGACGGTGTTGTATTCGGGATCACCTCCCTGATCCGGAAAGCGGTTCGGAATCATTCCGGCGCTAACGTAACCGGCAAACGTGCGCAAGATGTCGGCGGCGATAGCGAAATGTCCCAAGGCCAGCGTCAATCCCGGCAAGGCGATCATCGTATCGCGTCCCCAATCGGTAAACCAGGGATATCCGGCAATCACCGTTTTTCCTGCCGAATCCCGCCCGCTTCGGCGATCGACGATGAATTGCTCGGCAGCCAAAGCGAGTTGTTCGATCCATTCCGGCACATCGTCCGGTAACGCTTGCAACCAGTGTTGGCGTTTGCTTTGTATTTGCCGAGCGACTCGATCGTAATCCTCTGCCGCAGACACGTCCCCGGTCAACAGCACCGTCGCTTTTTCACCTTCGGCCAAAGTCAGATGGAACATCCCCGGACGAAACAAATCTTCCGTGTCATCCAGGCCGCGTTGAGTTTCCTGCCGGTATTTGAAATACCGGTACCAGAAAAAGCCGGGAATATATTCGCCCCGATCGCAAACGACCCGATAAACTTTTGCGCCGGGAAAGGCGATCACTTCGAAGCCACCTTGAATTTGATGAATTGCCGGCGCCAATTCGCCCTGTTCGAGGCCGTGATAATCACGATAAGCGCAAAGCGGAGTCAGGTCGAACGATATACCGGCCGATGCCCGGAGAATTTCGATAGTGGCCAATGTGGTATTACTGCCTGGCTGCATGACGACGCGTTTTTCGATCAGCGCATCGGCAATGGCATAGCGCCAGACCGGCAGGCCCTGGTCGAGGCGGAACGATTCCAGTAATGTAAAGCCCTTGGGCGCGATTGTTCCATCCGCGAATACATTGCTAAAGAGGTCGTAGCGCCGCTTCAGGTAACAGGCGGCCACATCGAGCTTGGAAACCAGGAGAACCCGGCCCGTCGGTGGACTCAATGCCGCCATTAACAACCCGTGGTAACGGCGGGTATTCGTCTCGGCAACCGTACCGCAGGCAAAACCGCCGATACCGTTGGTAACCAACCATTCGTGAGAGATGGCCTGTTCGAAATTGCCGCAGGCAGCCCGCCCTAGCTCAAAAAACATCATTATCTGCTAATGGCATCGAATGGCCTCCTATGGAAACTTGACTGGTTATCCCTAAAATGTTTTTTGGATACGTTAAATTTGATTATATGAAACTATGTGGAACAATATAAGTCGTTATCAGAAATGATAAATCGCATAGACTCATAGTCAATCTTTTATGGAAAGCAGAATCAATCGGAGTTCGCATGACTGATAGCGCCATCAGTGAATCTGTACAAAATTATTACGGCGAGGTACTGCAATCCAACGCCGACCTTAAAACCAGCGCCTGTTGCACATTGGATACGATGCCCCGGCATCTACGCCCCTTATTGTCCGACTTGCATCCGGAAGTGACCGCACGTTTTTACGGTTGCGGTTCGCCATTGCCTCCAGCACTGGAAGGCTGTACCGTGTTGGATCTCGGCTGTGGCTCCGGCCGCGACTGTTATCTGTTATCGAAACTGGTCGGCGAATCAGGCCGTGTCATCGGTATCGACATGACCGAGGAACAGCTGGCGGTCGCCAAGCGCCATTGCGACTGGCATGCCGAACGCTACGGCTATGCGCAGTCCAATGTCGAATTCATCTATGGCCTTATCGAGGACTTAGCAACTGCCGGTATCGCCGACAATTCCATCGATGTCGTCGTCTCCAATTGCGTGATTAATTTATCGCCCGATAAACGCCGTGTTTTAAAGGAAATTTTCCGCGTATTAAAGCCAGGCGGAGAACTCTATTTCTCCGATGTCTACGCCGACCGCCGCATTCCGCCAGCGCTGAGAACCGATCCGGTGCTGTTGGGGGAATGTCTGGGAGGCGCCTTATATTGGGAGGATTTTCGCCGCATCATGCAGGAGCTGGGTTGTCCCGACGTGCGCGTGGTCAAGGAAAATCCAATCAATCTGGACGACCCCGAGGTCGCCGCCAAGATCGGCATGGTGCATTTCCGTTCGGTCACGGTGAGGGCCTTCAAAATGCCGCTGGAAGACCGTTGCGAGGATTTCGGCCAGATCGCCGTTTATAAAGGGACGATCGGCGAGCATCCACACGCTTTCGACCTGGATGACCATCACCACCTGGAAACAGGGCGGCCGCTAAGGATATGCGGCAACACTGCCGACATGATCGGCTCCAGCCGTTATGCGACTCATTTCGATATCGTGGGCGACAAATCGACCCATTTTGGCCTGTTCGATTGCGCCCCCCCCAATACCAGCCGCAACCTGGAATCCGGATCCGCCTGTTGTTAAGTACGATGATTGCAATCAGTCAATTGAGCATCGTCGTGCCCATTGGCCCCGGCGATACGTCCTGGCAGGTTCTATTAAACGATTTGGCGGCATTCGGTTCCTCTCCGGAAATCATACTGTCCGCCTGTGAACCGCAACCCGATGGCATCGAACTACCAGAAAACGCCTGCTGGCTGTGTGGCGCACAAGGCCGCGCGCGGCAACTCAATAACGGCGCCCAAAAAGCGCAACGCCCGTTCATCTGGTTTGTGCACGCCGATACTCGCTGTGGCGAGGAGGTCAGGACCTGCTTGCTGCATTTTATCGAAAGTGACAAGGACTATCTGGGTTATTTCAAATTGAGTTTCGCCGCCGACGGGCCGGCATTGACCCAACTGAATGCATGCGCCGCCAATATTCGCTCGAAATTACTGGGACTGCCATTCGGCGACCAGGGATTTATCGTCAAAAAATCTATTTTTTTTGCTATGCATGGCTTCGATGAAACAATAAGATTGGGTGAAGACCTCGATTTTGTCGTACGTTTTAAAGCATCCGGTTTACCAATAGGTGAACTTCCGGCTATGCTTATCACTAGCGCCAGACGTTATCGCCAGCAAGGCTGGCTAAAGACGACCCTGCGTCATCTGTGGTTGACCTGGCAATTGACCCGACAATCAAAACAACGCTTGAGCGAGGCCTCATGAGTGGAGCAATAGCCATTTTCGTGAAGACGCCGGGATTGTCGCCGGTCAAGACCAGACTGGCGCCCTTTCTAGGAAAAAAATTGGCGGAAGTGTTCCACCTAGCCTCAACCGCAGCCGTGCGGGAAGTCGTGCAGAAAACCTGTAAGCAGGAGGATGTCCAGGGTTATTATGCCGTGGCGGAACAAACAGGCTTAAAACATTCATATTGGCAGGACTTGCCTTGTGTTTGGCAAGGCGAAGGCGGATTGGGCGAACGCATGGCATATGTTTATCAAACCTTGCTAAACAAGCACGATTTCGTTATTTTGATCGGCGCCGATATTCCGCAAATGATCGCTGGTGAACTACTTTCGGCATGTGTCTGGTTAAGCCGGGAAGAACATGCCCGCATGGCCTTCGGACCGAGCGTCGACGGCGGCTTCTGGTTATTCGGCGGCAATTGCGAAATTCCACAAAAACTCTGGACCGAAGTCACCTACAGTCGAGAGGACACCGGCACTCAATTTCTGAATAAAATCCGAAAATTTGGCGAGTTAAAGCAGATGGATTTGTTACAGGATGTCGACGACACGGAAGATATGCTTCAACTTAAACAAACGTTGCAGGAAATGCCGGAACCTTTGCCGGCCCAACGCGCATTGTTACGGCTATTGTATGCTTTACCCGAACCTTCTTCGCCTTGAGTTACCAGATGCGTGACGTAAAACCTTTATTACTTAAAAGTGATTTCCCCCCTATCCGAAGAGGACAATTGCAGACCCTGCAAATGAATCTGGGTTATCTGTGCAACCTGAGCTGTACCCATTGCCATGTGAATGCCGGTCCGAAACGGACCGAATTGATGTCGCGAGAAACCATGCTTACCGCATTGCAATTTGCCGAACGCTATCGATTAGAGACGCTCGACTTGACCGGCGGTTCGCCGGAGATGAATCCCGCTTTTCGTTGGTTGGTACGGCAGGCAAAACAACGGGAATTACATGTGACGGACCGGTGCAATCCGACTATCCTGATGGAACCCGGTTATGAAGACATGGCCGAATTTCTGGCCGAACAACAAGTGGAGGTAATCGCTTCCCTGCCCTGTTATTTGGAAGATAATGTCGATGCGCAACGCGGCAAGGGTGTATTCAAAGCCTCGATCGCTGCCTTGCAGAAACTGAATAGTTTGGGTTTCGGCAAACCGGGCGGCGATTTAGTCCTGAACCTGGTATTCAACCCGCAAGGCGCCTCCTTGCCACCGCCCCAGCAAGAATTGGAGCAAGCTTACCGAGGTTTTTTACAGGATCAATTCGATCTGCAATTTAACCGCCTTTTCACCATCACCAACATGCCGATACAACGCTTTGGCGCGGTGTTGGCGGCAAAAGGACAATTCGCGGCTTATATGGGTCGCCTCAAACAAGCCTACCGCGCGGAAAACCTGGAACAAGTCATGTGCAAGACCCTACTGAGCGTGGATTGGCAAGGTTATGCGTACGACTGCGATTTCAATCAAATGCTGGAACTGCCTTTGTCCGGCCGCCCCACCCATATATCCCAGTTATTGGAAAACATGCCGGACTCGATGCCGATCGCCGTTGCCGACCATTGCTACGGCTGTACCGCCGGACAAGGCTCGAGCTGCACCGGCGTATTAAATTGATGCGTTATTTCAATTCAACGCCAATTTAACTCCCTGATGAAGAAATAAGTCGACAGGCGCGGTCGGTTTGGAAAACCAGAAGCCCTGCACCGCATCGCAACCGTTATCGATCAAATATTGCAATTGCTCTTTCGTTTCCACTCCCTCCGCGATCACTTTCTTTTTCAAGGCATGGGACATCGCGATGACGGCATGGACCACGGTCTGGTCGGCCGCGCTATGCAAAACATTACGGACAAAGGATTGGTCGATTTTGATAAAACTGGCCGGCAATCTCTTTAGATAAGCCAACGAGGAATAGCCCGTACCGAAATCATCGATGGCGATCAGTATGCCGGCATTCACCAGTTGTTCCATGGCCTTGATCGCGACATCCGGCGTTTTCATCAACGCGCTTTCGGTAATTTCGATTTCTATCCATTCCCGCCGGGCCTCCGCGGCATCGATTTGTTGGATAATATTCTTGGCCAATTCCAAATTTATCAGCTCTATCGCGGAAATGTTGATGGCGATTTTGCCGAAATCGATCCCGGCCTCGAACCAGCTAACAGCCTGCCGGCAAACCCGATTGATGACCCAACGGCTCAACTCGGCGATCAGCCCGGACTCTTCCGCCAAGGGAATGAATTCCAGCGGTGAGATCGGCCCCAAATCGGGATGATTCCAACGCATCAGCGCTTCGTAACCAATCAAGCGGTGGTTTTGCGCGCAATGTTTGGATTGATAATAAACCTGCAATTCGAAATCGTCATCATAGCGTTGCAGCGCCAGCGCCTGGCGCAGGCCTTGCTCGAGCAACAGTCGGCGATTGGCGATATCCTGCATATCGACCGAGCAAAACGCGTAGCCCTTCTTCTCCTTTTTGGCAAAATACATGGCGTTATCGGCATGTTGTAATAAAGTCTCCGCATCAATGCCGTCTTCTGGATAAATCGCTATGCCGATGCTGGTACCCAAAATAAATTGCTGGCCGTTCAAGTCGTAAGGCGCGAGCAGTTGTTGCTGTAATTTTTCCGCGACAATCTTTGCCGCTTCGGTGTCTGAGCCTGGCAAAATCAAGGTAAACTCGTCGCCGCCCATACGTGCGGCCATATCTGATTCGCGCAATACCGATTTTAACCTGCCCGCCGTCTCCCTGAGCACTTCATCGCCCGCGGCATGGCCGAGACTGTCATTGACCATTTTAAATCGGTCCACATCGAGAAACAGCAAGGCCATCGTTTCCTGTTGCCGATGCGAAAGCGCGATCATTTGTTCAAGCCGGTCGGTAAACAAACGCCTGTTGGCCAAGCCGGTCAAATCATCGTAATACGACAACCAATTCAGGCGGTCGCAAGCCTGTTTCAACAAGGTTATATCGTGAGCGATTCCCTCAACGCCGATACAGTGGCCATCATCATCGAGTAGTTGATTTTCCAACACTTCCAAACAATGCTTCTTGCCCTTGCTGTCGAGTATCTCCACTTCATAAGGGGGAACTTTCTCGCCATTCAGGCAACGCGCGGTATAGTCCTCGACTTTTTCATTATTGGGATGGTCGGTCAGATAAGTGCTGATATGCGTCAGCATTTGTTCGACCGGATAACCGAGAATCGTAGTCACCGACGGACTCAAATAGGTGAATACTCCATTCAAATCGTGTTGGTAGAAAAAATATTCGTCCTCCAGGTTTTCCACTAAACTACGGTATTTTTGTTCGCTGTTGCGGAGCTGTTTGGTGCGTTGCAGCACTTGGTTCTCAAGGTCCTGCTTCAGCAGGTTAAGTTCGCTATTGGCTCGTTGCAGTTTCCTGCCTGTACTCGTGATGCGCCGGTTCTGGCGCTTGATTTGCCCAATCCAGACCAGCAGAATTAATAAAAGCAATAATAACGTAGCAACAACCTTGGCAATGGTTTCATAATCGATCGGCAATTCGTCCGGCGCATACCATTTTTCATTGATGGCTTTTTTCTCCTCAAGACTCAAGGAATCCAATCCCTTCTGTAAGATCCCCGCCAATAACGG
This sequence comes from Methylomarinum vadi, assembly GCF_000733935.1. Classification (NCBI taxonomy): domain Bacteria; kingdom Pseudomonadati; phylum Pseudomonadota; class Gammaproteobacteria; order Methylococcales; family Methylococcaceae; genus Methylomarinum; species Methylomarinum vadi. Next base: position 4,087,350 of record NZ_JPON01000001.1, on the reverse strand, counting down.
CCAATCGCTTCGTACTGCAATACTTTCATTGGAACTGTTATGATCATAAAAGGCTGGAAACTTGATCTGACTGAACTGGTATTTATTCTGCAGGTAATAGCTGCTGGCGAAGAAAATAATGGCGGCATCGGCCTGTTGATTTTCGACGGCAATCAGCGCCTCGCGCATGTCGTCGGCATAAAAAGGCGTAATGCTGGGGATTTCTTCTAAAATTCTGAGCGAATATTGGTAATTCTTCACCAGGGCAACCGTTTTACCGGCCAAGTTACTGCGATCTTTGATTTGCTGATTGTTCTTATGTGTCACAATGACCAGCGATTTGAAAACATAGGGTTTGGTGAAGGCGAATTGAAATTGCCGTTCCGGTCTGTCGACCATGGTCGCAACGACATCGATCTGTTTATCTAGCGCGGCCGGATAGATATCCGTCCACAAGGTCCTGTCATCGATCTCGAAACGAATATTCAGTTGGCGGCTGATCAATTGAATGGTTTCGACGGCGATACCTTGCAATTGGCCTGATTGATCGACAAAACTGTAGGGAGGAAAATGGCCGTCGAAGGCGATACGAATAGGCTGATGCGCCTCCAACCAAGCTTGTTCCTCGGCGGTCAATGTAACCGATTGTAACGCGGCAGATTGTTGCTGCGCCTGTGCCGTTATTATAGGTTGATTTTGGCGCACGAACATAAGCCCCAGAGTCACGACAACTCCGGCCAAGATAATCTTAACGGCCCTTGACACAAGCTTCTTTTGGATTGACATAATAAAAAATCTTAGACATCGAATCTTACATCTTACTTAAACTTAATCGAACTTAAGTTAAGTGGTTCGCAAATAAGCGAAAAATAAACCTATCCGATGACTTGACAACCGGGCGATAAATAACCACTTAATCAATGAGATTACCGCGAAGCGACATTGGTTCCTTAACTTGCGGAGTGCTAAAAAGTTTTATGCCTGTGCACTCAACCAAGCTTCCAGCAAGAGGTGAATAAATGTATTCGTTTTTACCAGACAAATCCTACGCCAAGAAATTGATCAGGCCTTGGAAGATTTCCAGCTTTGCTATCGGAATGGGCTGGCTGCTTTATGGCGCCCTAAACTATGAAATCGCGGACTGGGATGTAGGAATATCATTGATTATGGATGGGCCAACTTATTAATGGCTCCCTGGAGTATCTATATCATTTTGTCTGCGATCAGGCATCGACCTAAATCCTGGATGTGGCATATATTAGGCGCCCTGCCAGCTTGGCTATTTGTCGTAGACTGGATCTATATGCTTTGTCACATGGCAATGGGAAATCAAACGTTCAGAGAAGCAAACTTTTATGCCTCCTCGGCTCTCTATTTGTTAGCAGGCGTAATCTGGCTTTACCGCGGTTCGCTTAAAGAATTCCTGGAAAACCTTAAACAGATAACGGACAAATGAAATGGAAATTTGATTCCTGGAATTTTAGCGAAGTTATCGATTTAAAAAGGCCGGACACGCTAACGCCGAGTCCGGCCAGCACAAAAAACATTATCTTAGCTTTGTCAATGTAGCGCCATAACCCTTTAAGCCATTGATTAATATAAATTAAAAATCATGCCACCTTCCTTACCTGTAGTGCCATAAAATTGCTTATTCTTTATTTATCAATATCTTACAAATTTCAATGACAAGGCTGGGTTAAAATTCCTTGGCATTCCATTGATAAGATCCTATGACTGCGTCGCATAACCCGGCTTCCTGCCCTTCTACCCAACCTTGACCCTCATCGAATCCGGGCGGCAAATCGGCTTCTGTCGGGCCAAACTGCCGAGTTCTGCATCCTTTCGACCTGGGGTTCTTGCAACAGCATTGTAACGCCGCCACATGTTTTTTCACTCGTGCCGCATCGACTTTAATCGGCGGCATCCAACTGCTGTTCCGCGAACTCACTGTCAACCATGAACTCAAGGTCGAATCTGGATGATCGGTCGCGGCATTGAAGATATAGCCGCAAGTACCCGACGTCGTCATTTTGTGACAGCTGGTGCAAAGTTGTTGCTCTCCGTCTATCGAATCGGTCGTCACCTGGAGAATATCGGCATTGTTGAAAAAATTCTTGAAAGGGTCGCCTACCGCTAAAAATGGTAACTTGGCCATCGAATAAATATCCGGTAAACCATGTTTGGAATTGATATAAGGACTGTACTTGAAACCGTGGGCATTGTGGCATGCTACACAACCGGCGGAAGCGGTTTCCTCGGGAGATTTGAAGGCTTCATTCGCGTCGCGATACCAAAGTTCCTCGGGAAAATCTTGCGGCGGCCTTGCCTGGGCGGGATCGAACAGTTTTAAAAACTTTTCTTTACTCGGGAGAGGCTTGTCTAATGGCGGTAAGAAACCAACAACGGCAGTGCCATATTGCGTAATGTAACAGCTTTTTCCAGTCTTGGTATTGCGCAAAATAATGCCAATATCATTGAAAGTGTTGTAAAGATAATAAAGTTCTTTCTTTTCGTCACTAGAGGCATTTTCGTATTGCTCCTTGCGTTGATGCTGATTCATGCCTAGATTGGCCTTGGTTTTACGAAACCAGTTTTTCTCCAATTGATTGCCTTTTTGACGGCAATTTAACACCATAACGTTTTCGTTATCGAGTTTACGAACCTGTAGATGCGAATAAGTCCAACAGCCCATGTCTCCGCCTAACCAATGCGGGTTATCGCATTTTTTACCGAATGACAATAATTGTTCCCAGTTATCCGATTTTATTTCCTGCTCGTCGACATAAATAGGGACTTGTTTACCGTCCAAACAGGATAGAAGCGGCAATTGACCGTTAATCCCAAGTTCGGTCTTGCATTCTTCGACATATTGATAGACATCGTAATCCGAAGAAGATTTTTGACCATCCGGAATCAACAGGAAAAATGAAACGATCCCTAAGATTATCAGGGACAGTAATAATGCAACAGTTTTCATATTTCACTACCTCTTAAATTGTTAGGTTTATTATAGAAAAGAGGTTGTTATTTATTTTAAACCATCAACAATCATCCCTAAATTGCAAGACTGTCATGATTTCAGTTTGTCCCACGACAGAGTTTTCTTGACAAGTTCATAACGCTTAACCCAGCTTTGTCAATATAGCGCCATAATCCTTCAAGTCTTTGATTAATATACATTAAAAATCATACCACTTTCCTTAGCTGTAGTGCCATAAAATAATTTATTCATTATTTATCAATATCTTACAAATTTCTATGGTAAGGGTGGGTTAACATATATCCATGCAAGCAAACGCTGAAGTTACTCATGTCTGCCAAAGAATAAGCTTATATAGCGACCTCCCTGGTTTCGTCAATTTAATCGATAAAATTCAGCCTGATACTAAAAAATAAGATCGCTGATAAATGATAAATTAGGACTTGAAAAAAATTTAATTCGGTCATAATATCGCAGCGAAATGCTCAGGATATTTCGTTTGATTTATCTAAAGCGAAAACTTACCAAAACAAATTTAAACACAAGAGGTGTTAACCAAGCTCGACTGAAATTTTCTTCGTAAATTAACTAACTAGGCGGTGACGTGTGGATATTATTCAACAAAGTGAAATAAGACGCGACATATCTCCTATCTTCTTATTCGCGTTGACCTTATTCAGCAGTGCTTCATTGATGTTTGTTTTACAACCGATGTTCGGGAAGGCACTCCTGCCCTTATTGGGAGGCTCTGCTTCCGTGTGGAATACCTGCATGGTTTTTTATCAGAGTGTTCTCTTTCTGGGCTATCTTTATGCCCATTTGCTTTCCACTCGGTTGAGTTATCGCAAGCATCTATTGATACATGCTTCGTTATTAATCATTAGCCTGTACTTTCTCCCGGTTGCGATACCGGAAGGCAGCAGGCCGCCCATTTCGGACAATCCGAGTATTTGGCTACTAACGACCTTGTTGGTTTCAATTGGCTTGCCTTTTTTCATCCTCTCGACCAATTCGCCATTGTTGCAGAAATGGTTTTCCAAACTCGGCCACCAAACGAGTAACGACCCCTACTATTTGTCCATAGCCAGCAATTCCGGCAGTTTGATTGCCTTGCTTAGCTATCCTTTTTTATTGGAACCCAGCATCGGTATTACTCAACAACAGCAATGGTGGAGCATCGGTTTTCTATTGCTTACTTGTCTGATTGCACTCTGCATGATGCTGTTGAAAAAAGAACATTTTCAACATTCCGCCATACAGAAAAAATCGACAACCGTTTTATTGCAAAAGCCAAGCCTCAAGGACCAATTCGAATGGTTGTTGCTGGCTTTCGTCCCCTCTAGTTTATTACTGGGCACGACCAACTTCATCAGTATCGATATCGCCACAGTGCCGCTATTGTGGGTCATTCCCCTAGCCCTGTATTTATTTTCTTTTATTTTGGTATTTTCCGGGTACGGCGAAGCCATTCATAAAAAAATCGTTTTGATGCAACCCTGGGTAATCGCGTCCTTTCTTATTTATTATTTTTCACATCAGAAACTCGCCTACTTTTCGCTGGAGTTATTGTTACACTTGGCGGTCTTCTTCATCTCCGTCATGGTGTGTCACGGAGAGCTCGCTAAGAAACGGCCGTCTACCGATTACCTGACCCAGTATTACTTAATCATGTCATTCGGCGGTATGCTCGGCGGCATCTTCAACAGTTTTATCGCGCCGTTGATCTTCAGCTCGATTTACGAATACCCCTTGATGATCGTCTTGGCATTGTTGCTAAATCCCATTCATAAAAGCGTCAGGCTGTATTTAAAAGAACATTTCGCGAAAATCATATTCAGTATTTATATTTTCACCTTCGCGCTAATTTTATCGATCAATATCAATCACTTTAACAGCGCCTTTCTGATCGGCTGCGCTATCATCGCCTTGATGACCATCGCTTATTTTTTCTTCAGAAATATCGCGCTCTATTTCCCGTTAATCGGCTTACTCGTTGTTTCCTGCGCAGTCCCGGAAAAGCAGCAAAGAGATCAATTGTTGCACCAAAGCCGGAATTTTTATGGTGTATTGTCCGTCAAGCAGATTGCCGACTACGATGTTGGCGACAGCAAGGAAAAGGTGCACGAGATTTATAGCGGCACCACGAAACACGGTCTGCAAGTGGTCAACGATTCGAGTCGTCAATGTACGCCAAATGGTTATTACAGCCCGGCCGGCCCTCTCGGAGCCATTTTCTCCAACTACGACAGCCGCAACGATAATTGGCGCATTGGCGTCGTGGGTTTGGGTGCCGGTGAAATGGCCGGTTATTCGAAAGCCTCGCAAAGCTGGACATTTTTCGAACTGAATCCGGCGGTCGTCGATCTCGCCACTAATTCCGATTACTTTACGTACCTGACGCAGTGCATCGACGATTACAATATTGCAATTGGCGACGCTAGAATCACGCTGGAAAAGCAACCGAACAGCTACGATCTATTGGTCATCGACGCCTTCACTTCCGACTCGATACCCACGCACTTGCTGACCAAAGAAGCCATGGAACTTTATTTTTCCAGACTGAACAATGACGGCCTGCTGGTCTTTCACATATCCAATCGTTATCTGGAATTGAAAAAGGTCCTGGCCGATCATGCCGAAAAGTTAGGCCTTACCCTGTTGGTGCAGGAGTTCCGCCCTGAACGGGAAATCCCTTTGGCCTACCGTTCCGATTGGGCTATTTTGGCTAGAGACGGAAAAAATCTAGAACCGCTACTCATTAGCGATAGCGAACAACGCTGGATAAAGCCAGGGCATTACGCCGATGCCCGTTCCTGGACCGACGACTTCACCAGCATCATGAACGTATGGAAACAGTAATTTTATAAATTGAGGCAAGAGGGGCATGGGCACGAGTTTGTCTTTGCCCCTCGAATAAACCATCGGTTTTCAATCACTTCTTCGATGTAATCCATTACCCCTTTGCGCGTTTTTGCGTTGCGACTTGCAGTTGATTCAGGTCATCCTCAATTTTGCCAAGCGACTCCTTTAACGTAACGACCACCCCCATCACTTTTGTTATAGTACTCCGTTTCCGCAATCGTTTTCAGGGCGTCATGCGCCTTTTAAGCCTGACCCTCGCCAACACCTTACCTAGCTTGGGAGGCCGAGGCCATTAATGCTTGAATCGTGGGACTGACTTGTTTTTTGGCATGGGCCAATTTCACTAAAGGCAGCTTCTAATAATTCAAAATTTGGCTATTTTGATGTGTGTAAGTTATCGAAAAAATTGGATGGCCAAATTCGCATAACGTTATTTTTAGAGGCTGCCTAAATTACGATCGATGACTTGAAAAGTCATTAGACTTAAGATCTTTGATCGAATGTTTCACTTTTTTCGCAATACTTCCTCGGCGCTGACCCGTTTCAATCGTTACCTCATCCCAAATCTTTTCTACTTGTTGCTTATCTATTTAAACCTCGCTTAATTTTTTATTATGGGTTAATAACAGGTATTATCGTACTCATTGTTTTAAACAAGGGCCTTATTGGATGGAATCGACTGCAAGGATGCTGTCGTAAAGCCTCCAAGGAAGGATTTACCTAGCACCTAAATATACGAAGATGATGAGCAAAGCCAATAGTCTATAGAATTTAGGTGCTGGGTGAACGGCGTCCTCTGATAGACGCCCTTGAGCCGAAATTTGGCTAACCATGAGTATATCTTCTTTTTTTTAGATTTTTGTATAATCCGGATTTATCCAGCCACTAGCACACGCAATGCAACTATCCCCATTTCAGACCATCGGTATAATCGGTAAACCCAGCGACCCCGGCATTGCCGAAACTTTGAATAGATTGTACCGTTTTTTAGTCGACCGGCATTTCACGATATTTATCGACGAGCGTAGTGCGGAATTCATTAACGAGGGCACTTGCCAAAGCTGCCCGATAGAGAATTTGGGACAGCATTGCGATCTAGTCATAGCATTAGGCGGCGACGGGACTTTTTTGTCCGCCTCGCGCGCCATCGCCTCCTACGATATTCCGTTGATCGGTGTCAATTTAGGCCGCCTGGGCTTTCTGGTCGACATTTCTCCGGAACAGTTGTCCGCTAAGCTCGATCTGATTCTGCAAGGCAAATACCGTGAAGAAAAACGTTATTTATTGCGCGCCAAAATTATCCGCGACGGCCAAATCATCCACCAGCAAACCGCCGTCAACGAAGTCGTCGTTCACCGCTGGGTCACACCTAGCATGATCGAAATCATCACCACTATCGATGGACTTTATTTGAATACGCAACGCTCCGACGGCCTGATCATTTCGACGCCGACCGGCTCGACCGCCTATTCGTTGTCCGCCGGCGGCCCGATTCTGCATCCGGCATTAAACGCGCTGGTGCTGGTACCGCTGAATCCGCACATGCTATCGAACCGGCCGTTGGTCATCGACGACAATGCCGAAATCGAAATATGCTTCAGCCAAACCAAGCAAATCAATGCCTTGGTCACCTGCGACCATCTGGAAATACCGGAAGTCCTGATCAGCGATAAAATTTTGATCAAAAAAGAAGCAAAACCGATTAGAATTTTGCATCCTGAAGACCACGATTTTTTTCATATTCTCCGAGAAAAACTGAACTGGAGCCGCGGTTACAATATTTAATCATGCTAGTTAATATCACTATCAGCGATCTCGCCGTCGTCGACCAATTAGACCTCGATCTTGAGCCCGGCATGTCGGTGTTGACCGGCGAAACCGGAGCCGGAAAATCCATCTTGCTGACCGCGTTGGGCTTGGCTTTGGGCGACCGTGCCGATTCCGGTTATATTCGCCCCAATTGCAAGCGCGCCGAAATCAATATCGAATTCGATCTGCATGATGCGCCAGCGGCGCAAAACTGGCTGCAAGAAAACGAATTGGATGACGAGCAGCATTGCCTGATTCGACGCGTCATCAATCAAGACGGCCGTTCCAAGGCTTATATCAACAATCGCCCGGTCACCCTGCAAACGTTGCAAGACCTTAGCCGCCAATTAGTGGAGATTCACGGCCAACACGCCCACCTGACCTTGCTGAACGGCGAGGAACAACGGCGCCTGTTGGACGGCTTTGCCGCCAACGACAACATGCTGGATGAATTGAACGCCGTCTACCGAAGCTGGAACCAAAGCAGACGAGAGCTCGATAAACTGCTGAAGTCCCGCGACGACCGGAACGAACGAGAGGAATTACTAAGCTACCAATTGGAAGAGCTCCGCCACCTCGATCTGGACCATTTCGATTACCCGGCGCTGGCCGAAGAGCACAACACCCTGGCCAATCTCGGCCAGATCCTAAACGTAGGGCAACAACAACTGGATATTCTTTATGAGAATGAACAGCAGTCGGTTAATCAAATGCTGAACCACAGCATTCAGGCCTTGACCGATCTCAGCCGATACTCTTCCGATCTCGGTGCCATCGCCGAACAGTTGAACGGAGCACAGATTCAGATCGACGAGGCTTCGCATCAGCTGCGCCGTTATCTGGAATCGCAGGAGGCCGACCCGCAACGCCTGAATTGGCTGGATGAGGAAATCGGCATTGTCCATAATCTGACCCGAAAACATCACTGCGAACCGGAAGCCTTGCCCGAAACTGCCTTACAGATGGAGCAAGAGCTGAACAATCTAACCCACAGCGACGAGCGCATCGAAGCATTACAACAACAGTGCGAGCAATTGCTGCAGAAATATCGCCAACAGGCCGAAAAATTGAGCCGGCGACGCCAACAATACGGTCAACAATTGTCCGACCGGATTTCCGCGATGATCCGCGATTTAGGCATGCCGCACGGCGAATTTATCGTCACCGTCGATTACGAGGAAAACGCCAAACCGACGTTGAACGGCAACGACCGGATCGAATTTTTGGTCAGCGCAAATCCGGGATTGCCGGCCAAGCCGCTGGCCAAAGTGGCCTCCGGCGGCGAACTATCGCGCATCAGCCTGGCCATACAGGTCACCACCAGCACCGACAAGACCACGCCGACGATGATTTTCGACGAAGTCGATTCCGGTATCGGTGGCGGGATCGCCGAAATCGTAGGCCAGAAAATGCGTAGCCTGAGCGAAAACCGCCAGGTCATGTGTGTGACCCATTTACCGCAAGTCGCGGCCCAGGCGCATCATCATCTCTTCGTCGCCAAGAACAATAACAAGAACATGACGTCATCCACGGTCAGATCATTGAGCGAGGACGAACGCATCAGCGAGATCGCCCGCATGTTGGGCGGCGTCAAACTCACCGAAAAAACCCTGGCCCATGCCCGGGAAATGCTTAACTCAGGAGACTCTATTCAATGATCCGTTTTCCAGCCGAATGGGAAGCCCAATCCGCCGTCGTTATCGCCTGGCCACACCCAAGTGGCGATTTCACCAATCTGACAGCGGTGGAAGATAGTTACCGCTTCATCGCCGCAACCATCGCTCGTTTTCAGCCGCTATTGATCGTTTGCAAGAACGACGAGCATCAACAGCGCATCGAAGCACAATTGGATAGCAGCGATAAAATCCGTTTCATTCAGGCCGACTATAACGATATCTGGCTGCGCGATACCGTTTTCCTGACGGTCGAAAACAACGGCCAAGCCGAATTGCTCAACTTCCGTTTCAACGGCTGGGGTAACAAATACGAACATGGCGCCGACAATGCGTTGAACAAGACTTTGTTGCGGCACGCTGTTTTTGCCGGCCTTCCTTACCGCGACATCGACTTCGTACTGGAAGGCGGCAGTCTTGAATCGGACGGCCGAGGCACCTTGCTGACCACCGCCAACTGCCTGCTGAACCCAAACCGCAACCCCGAGTTTAATCAACACGCCATTACCAGACAACTGGAAAAACAGCTAGGCGCGGAACGCATTTTATGGGTGGAACAAAGCAATCTGGCCGGTGACGACACCGACGCCCATATCGACACCCTGGCCCGCTTCTGCAGTGCGGATACCATCGCCTACACCGCATGCAGCGACAGGAAAGATCCGCATTATGACGAATTGAAACAAATGGAAGCACAGCTCAAGACCTTTCGGACCACCTCAGGTCAGGCCTATAAGCTGGTTCCTTTACCGCTACCGCAAGCCATTTTTGATCCGAGCAGTCAACGCCTGCCCGGTAACTACGTCAACTTTCTTATCATCAACGACGCGGTGATGGTGCCGGTTTACGACGACCCGATGGACCAAGTGGCACTGGACAGGCTAAGCGAATGTTTCCCCGATCGGGAAATCATCGCCACTCCTTGCCGCCCCATTATTCATCAATACGGAAGTTTGCATTGCATGACCATGCAATTTCCGGCCACCGTGGATTTAAAACTATGAGTAAACGATTGAAAGTCGCCGCCATTCAGCAACCTTGCGGATTGGACCGTGAATCCAATCTGAATTATTCGATTCAACAAATTACGCAAGCGGCCGAACAAGGCGTTGACCTGGCGGTATTACCGGAATTGCATTTAGGTCCTTATTTCTGTCAAACCGAAGATACCGAGGTATTTAAACAGGCCCAGCCTATTCCCGGACCGACCACGGAAATATTAAGTCGGGTCGCCAAAGACAATAGTATTGTTATTGTCTCGACAATATTCGAGCAACGCGCTCCCGGTTTATATCACAATACCGCCGTGGTATTCGATAAGGACGGCGATATTGCCGGTAAATACCGCAAGATGCATATTCCCGATGATCCCGGTTATTACGAAAAATTCTATTTCACGCCGGGGGATTTGGGTTTCAAGCCGATTAATACCTCCATCGGTAAATTAGGCGTATTAATCTGCTGGGATCAATGGTACCCGGAAGCCGCACGCTTAATGGCGCTGGCGGGCGCAGAGATATTAATATACCCGACCGCCATCGGTTGGGATTCTAACGATAGTAATGAGGAAAAACAGCGGCAGAAAAATGCCTGGATTACCGTGCAACGAGGCCATGCGGTGGCTAATGGTTTGCCTGTTATTTCCTGTAACCGTATCGGATTCGAACCTTCGCCGGATAATAATGGCGGCATCGAATTTTGGGGGTATAGTTTTATCGCGGGGCCTCAAGGCGAAATACTAAGCGATGCCGACGACAAACAGGATACGATATTAATTTACGATTTGGATATGGAAAGAAGCACGGCGGTCAGAAATATCTGGCCTTTTCTGCGAGACCGCAGGATCGATGAGTTTGCCGATTTAAGCCGGCGTTTTATCGATTGATACAAAGGCAGGTTGCCCTGCCTTTGATTGCATTGTCAGATCAAGAACTCAGACTTGTCGTGACCTGCATCGATCAGGGCTTGCATCCATTTCGGAGCCACCCCTCTACCGGTCCAGGTCTCGGCGGGGTTGTTCGGATTGCGGTATTTTGGCGCCACCTTGCTGCCTTTACGAGACGACCTGCCATCCTCTTCTTTGATATCTACGCTGACTCCGATCGAAGCAGCCAATTCCTTGATTTGTGCAATGACCTCTTTCCGCTTACTCGCCTGTTTTTCTTTTAATGCTTTTTCGGCATTTTGAATAACGCTCTGTAATTCTGATTCAGAAAGATTCATATACTCGGTCATAATTATCCTCTTAACAATAAAAAATACCGCAGAAGTATAACATTATTTAATAATAATAAAAACCCTATAACTGAACCTTTCAGATAACATCAAACTCAATTTCGCCAAGAATATTGCCTTTTATATCAGTTAACATTACAACCCAGTGGCCTTTCCCAGAATATGTAATCAATTTACTAGTCACCGCACGCCAACGATTACCTAATATATGTATCTTTCTCTTAAATACCGACTTATCGTTCCGCAACCAATGATGAAATAAAACCTCACCTTTCATGTTATTAATTTCGGTAAAAAAGAAAACGCCTATCGCCCTGTTCTTATCGGCAAGAATAGGCAACGACACCTCACCGACCGGTTCTTTGTTATTTAATGCTTTTGCCAATATTAACCGGGATATTCTCTCATCCTTTATTAACGGCACTACGGTGCTTTGAGTTTCTTTTTTATTTACCTGCTTAACCGAACTTTGCTCGGTTTCGTTAACCGTGACCGGTTTTGTCGGATTTTGGCTTTGTTGTTTTTCGTTAATACCATTAACCGCTTTATTTTCCTTAACAACTTTCTTATTTGAAATGGTGTTTTGCTGGCTTTCTTTATTTGCTTTTTTTATGTGCTCATTTTTTGCCAATACCGGTTGCGAGAGTGTTTTTTGTTCAACCGGAACAGGACTCAGTAACCAATAGGTTAACAGTCCTCCCATCGACACTATCAATACCAAGGCTAAGATTATTCTGCCGAGATGCCACTCAGTTACCATATGAGGTTGGGGCTCGGACTGCTTTTTCTGTTTGGATTTATCGTAATTGATCTTTATTACTACTTTATTTTCTGTCATAACGTTTCCTGAAATGGATGGCTTCATCCCCTCGTTCCGTGCGGAACGATAAATTTTCATATTATCCGTTGATTCGACTTGGTAATATAGCATTTTAGCCCTAAGATACGGCTTAGACTTGCTGAAAACAGGAACTTCACATGAGCAACCTTCTTAAATTGTTTCGAGAGTCATCAGCACTTTACGGCAATAATGCCGTTTATATAGAGGAGCTCTATGAGCAATTTCTGGAAAATCCCGACTCGGTTCCGGAAAGCTGGCGACAACGGTTCCGGAAAATGCAAGACAAGGAAAAAATCGACATTCCCCATAGCCCGATTGTCGAACGTTTCGAGCAGCTGGCCATCTCCTCGCCCGGACGTTTAGCCAAATTACAAGGTTTTACCGAGGAAAGCGTCAAGAAACAATCTGCAGTAGCCAGACTGATCAATCATTACCGGGTACGTGGCCATCAGATTGCCGCCAACAATCCGTTAGGCAAGCATGAAGCGATTCCCGCCGACCTGGAACCAGCCTATTACGGCCTGGCCGAGCCCGACATGGACACCTTGTTCGATGCCGGCACCCTGTACGGCTTCGACCGCCTGCCGCTGAGAGAGATCATCAAAATCCTCAAGGGAATTTATTGCGGCAGTATCGGCACCGAATACATGCACATCGTTGATACCGAGTCGAAACGCTGGATCAAGACTAAACTGGAAAGCACCCGGCCAGGCCTGGCCGACAACCCCGAAAAGCAGCGTTGGACGCTCAAATTATTGATCGCGGCGGAAGGCATCGAAAAACACCTGCATCGTAAATACGTCGGCCAAAAACGCTTTTCCCTGGAGGGCGGCGAAAGCCTGATTCCGATTCTCGACGAACTCATCCAAAGGTCCGGCGAAAAACACGTAAAAGAAGTCGTCATCGGTATGGCCCACCGCGGCCGCCTCAATGTCTTGGTGAATATCCTGGGCAAAAGCCCGGCCGCTTTATTCGGCGAATTCGAAGGCACCCACGTTTCTTCCCCCGGCGTGCTAACCGGCGACGTCAAATACCATTTGGGTTTTTCCTCCAACCTGGCCACGCCGGGCGGGCCCATACACGTGACGCTGGCCTTCAACCCCTCGCACCTGGAAATTATCAATCCAGTGGTTGAAGGTTCGGTCAAGGCCCGCCAGGATAGGCGCGGCAAGGGCAGTATCGACACCGTGATACCGGTGCTGATCCACGGCGACGCCGCTTTCGCAGGCCAGGGAATCGTCATGGAAACGTTGAACATGTCGGAAACGCGGGCCTTTTCCACCGGTGGCACCGTGCATATCGTCATCAACAACCAAATCGGCTTTACCACCAGCAATCCTTTCGACGCCCGTTCCACCCTGTATTGCACCGATGTCGCCAACATGATTCAAGCACCGGTTTTCCATGTCAATGGCGATGATCCCGAGGCGGTGCTGTATGTCACCCAATTAGCGTTGGAATACCGCATGCAGTTCCACAAGGATGTTGTGATCGATCTGATATGTTACCGCCGCCTAGGGCATAACGAAGCCGATGAACCGGCCGCCACCCAGCCGATGATGTACAAACAGATCAAGCATCACCCGACCACCCGGCAAATATATGCGGATAAGCTGATCAAGGCCGGCATCCTGCACGAAAAAGAAGCCCAGGCGATGGAAACCGACTATCAACAGATGTTGGACGAGGGCCAGGTCGTCTCCCGCCCGACCCTCGGCAGCGAACTGTATTCTTATTCCAGGCAATGGGATATTTTCCTGCATGCGAATTGGGACAGCCCGGCGGATACCCGCGTCGCTTTGGAACGCATCCGCTATTGCAACGACAGGATGCAATGCCTGCCGGCGGGATTCGAATTGCATCCGCGCGTCGCCAAGGTCATGGAAAACCGCAATAAAATGGCCGCGGGCGCATTACCGCTGGACTGGGGCTTCGCCGAAAACCTGGCTTACGCGACCCTGCTGCTGGAAAATTTTGAAGTACGCCTGACCGGGCAGGATGTCGGTCGCGGCACTTTTTCCCATCGCCATGCCATCATCTACAACCAACTCAATGGCGAACCTTATATCCCGCTACAACATCTCGATAAACACCAGGCCAGGGCGCAAATCTTCGATTCCTTGCTATCCGAGGCCGGCGTGCTCGGTTTCGAGTATGGTTACAGTTCGACCGAACCGAACAAATTGGTGATCTGGGAGGCTCAATTCGGCGATTTCGCCAACGGCGCCCAGGTCGTCATCGACCAATTCATCAGTTCCGGCGAAACCAAATGGGGCCGTCTCAGCGGCCTGGTGATGTTGCTGCCCCATGGCTTCGAGGGCCAGGGACCGGAACATTCTTCCGCCCGTTTGGAACGCTTCCTGCAACTGTGCGCCGATCATAATATCCAGGTTTGCTATCCAACCACGCCGGCGCAAATATTCCATCTGCTCAGGCGCCAGTTGATCAGGCAATTCCGCAAGCCTTTGATC